>NZ_JAMYSP010000054.1:0-20000 GCF_040322015.1 Mesorhizobium sp. M0208
AAACCCCCCGGGGGTGCCCCCGCCAGCGCCACCCGCGGTTTGCGCCCGGGCCGGGCGCGCCCCCCACGGGCCGGGGGGGCGGGGGGGGCGCCCGCGTCCGGCATCCCCGCGCTGATCGCGGAGGTGGAGAGCGCATCGGTGGTGCTGGATACGCCGGCGGCACGCCTTATCGCCCGTGGTGAGGAACGGCCCCTCCTGCTCGATGAAGTCGAAGCGCTTCTGGCGTCGGGGGCGCTCGTGGTGGATGCATGCCGCAATGTGGTGCGGGTAGCAGATACGGTCGTCTCGCTGGCGACCCGCCCGGTGCTGTTCGCGCTGGCCCGCGCGCTGGCCGAAGCCTGGCCGGGGGACGTGGCAAGATCGACGCTTATCGCGCGCGCTTTCCGCGGAAAGGACGCGGATGAATCACATCGCGCACGGTTACGGGTCGAAGTCGGGCGGCTTCGCGCGGAGCTTCGTAGCTTGGCCGATGTGAGCGCAACGAAGCGGGGGTTTGCGCTGGCGCCGCGCCGCGCAGGTGAGGTCGTCGTGCTGGCGCCGCCCGTCGAAGAAGAGCATGCCGCCGTGCTCGCCTTCCTCGCTGACGGCGAGTCTTGGTCGAGTTCGGCCCTGGCGATTGCGCTTGGAGCCAGTTCGCGTACCGTGCAGCGGGCGCTCGAGCAGCTCGCCCAGGCCGGCAAGGTGCAGTCGTTCGGCCGCGGACGGGCGCGTCGCTGGATGACCCCGCCGCTGCCGGGTTTCCCGACAATCTTGTTACTCCCCGGTCCACTGCCGGGCTACTAGGATGGAATTATGGAACGATCCTCTGCCGAAATCCTCCGTGAATACGGACCCTTTCCGGGTGTCGACCACGTAGACGGCGTTACCTTCGACGGTGAGCATGTCTGGTTTGCCTCAGGCGACAGATTGAACGCCTTCGATCCGGCAAGCGGCGAAGTGGTGCGCTCGATCGAGGTCGCGGCACACGCCGGAACGGCCTTCGACGGCCAGCACCTCTATCAAATCGCCGAGGATCGCATCCAGAAGATCGATCCAAAGAATGGCCAGGTGCTGGCGTCGATCCCGGCGCCTGGCAATGGCGGTGATTCCGGGCTCGCCTGGGCCGAAGGAACGCTCTGGGTCGGGCAGCATCGGGGCCGAAAGATTCATCAGGTCGATCCCGAGACAGGGGCAATCCTTCGCACCATCGTTTCCAACCGCGTCGTCACCGGCGTCAGCTGGGTCGACGGCGAGCTGTGGCATGGGACTTGGGAGGGCGAGGAGAGCGATGTCCGGCGGATCGATCCTGAAACGGGAAAGGTTCTGGAGAAGCTCGATATGCCGCCGGGAACAGGCGTGTCGGGGCTCGAATCCGATGGCGGCGACCAGTTTTTCTGCGGTGGCGGAAACAGCGGCAAGATCAGAGCTGTTCGCCGGCCCAAACGAGGCTCTGCGACCAAGATCTGAGCTTTTTCCATCCCCTCGGCCCGGCCCTTGGCCGGTTCGGTTAGCTCAAGCTCGCGATCAGTTTTTCGAGCAGGCGGGCCAGCATGGTCTGCTCCGGGCGTGCTAACCCAGAAAGTATCTGGTGCTCGTTGGCGACGTGAGCAGTCACCGCCTCATCGATCAAAGCGAGGCCCTTCCCGGTCAGCTGCACAATAATCCCGCGGCGATCGTCGGGGTGCGGCCCGCGCTTGATCAGGCCGGATTTCTCGAGCCGATCGAGGCGGTTGGTCATCGCGCCCGACGTCACCATCGTCGCCTCGTACAGAGCCGTCGGCGTCAGCGCATATGGCGGCCCGCAACGACGCAGCGTCGCCAGCACGTCGAATTCTCCGGATTGCAGCCCGTAACTTGCAAACAGCGGCGCCAGCCGCTCTCGTGCGATCAACGAGGCGGCCTCGTTCAACCGTCCAAGCACGGCCATCGGCGAGACATCGAGATCCGGCCGTTCCTTTTTCCATTGCTCGATCGCTTTTGCCGCGCGATCCATGTCTCTCACCGTTATATATCTTGACGTGAAGAATCTTTATATTATCTTACCTCAGCTTGTGGTGTAGGCCAAGGGCCGCGAACGGGCGACGGGATGGTGCGATGAAATTTCTCTGGGACTCGGCGCTTGGCCTTCTGGTCGTCACCGGCGGACTGCTCGGCCTGACGCTGCCGTTCGGCAAGATCGCGACGACGGCCGGCGTGCCCGCCATGGTCTGGGCCTTCGTCATCTCGCTTGGCGCCGGCGGCGTGCTTTTGTGCGCATTGCTGCTCAACGGGCAGCGCATGCGGCTTACGCTGCACAGGCTGCGCTATTTCTTCGTGACCGCGGCCGTCTCCTACGCAATCCCCAATCTGCTGATGTTTTCAGCGATTCCGCATCTGGGCGCCGGCTATAGCGGCATCATGTTCACGCTGTCGCCGGTCGTCACGCTGGTGTTCTCGATTCTGCTCGGCGTCAGGCGCCAGACCACGCTGGGCGTCGTCGGCATCGCCGTCGGTTTCGTGGGCGCAGTCATGGTGGCCGTGACGCGCGGCGAAGCGGGCCAGCCGGCCGAATTTTTCTGGGTTGCGATGGGCCTGCTCATCCCCGTCAGCCTCGCCGCCGGCAACATTTACCGTACCGTCGACTGGCCCGAAGGCACCGGCCCGATCGAGCTCGCCGTCGGCAGCCGTCTGGCAGCAGCTTTGATGCTGCTTGCCGGCATTCTGGTGCTGCTGGAAGGCAATGCATTCGGCTCGCTCGGCGGCGTGCGGCTGGTCGCTGCGGCACAGGTGGCATCAGCCTCGGCGATGTTCGCCTTCTTCTTCCGCCTGCAAGCGGTCGGCGGCCCGGTCTATCTCAGCCAGATCGGCTACGTCGCGGCGGCGGTCGGGCTGTTTGCCGGGACCCTCTTCCTCGGCGAGCGCTATCAACTGCTGACCTGGGCCGGTGCCGTCATCATCACCGCCGGCGTGTTCATCACCACCAGGGCGCAAAGCCAGAAGACATAGGGGCGAGAAGGCATAAGTTTCAGACGGATGCTTTCTCCGCCAGCACCATGTAGTTGACGTCCATGTCCTTCGAGCGCTGCCAGCGGTCGGCGAGCGGGTTGTAGGTGACGCCGGTGCGGTCGATGACGGTCAGGCCAGCACCTGCAAGCGCCTTTTCCAGTTCCTCGGGGCGCACCAGCTTGCCGAACTGGTGGGTGCCGCGGGGCAGCCAGCGCAGCACATATTCGGCGCCGATGATGGCCAGGCCCAGGGCCTTCAGCGTGCGGTTGATGGTGGCCACGAACATGATGCCGCCGGGCTTGACCATCTCGCCGCATTTGGCCAGGAACAGAGCGACATCGGCGACATGCTCGACCACTTCCATGTTGAGGATGACGTCGAATTTTTCGCCGGCGTCGGCCAGGTCTTCCGCGGTGGTGGCGCGGTAATCAACGCTCACGCCGACTTCCGCCGCATGCAGCTTGGCCACTTCGATGTTGGTGGCGGAGGCATCGGCGCCGACCACTTCGGCGCCAAGCCGCGCCATCGGTTCGCACAAAAGCCCGCCGCCGCAGCCGATGTCAAGGAAGCGCAGGCCTTCGAACGGCCGTGCCGCACGCGGATCGCGGCCGAAGCGGGCCGCCACCTGGTCGCGGATATAGGCAAGCCGGATCGGGTTGAACTTGTGCAACGGGCGGAACTTGCCGTTCGGGTTCCACCATTCGGCGGCAAGGGCGGAAAAGCGTTCCACCTCTCCGGCATCGATCGTCGATCGTCGGGGCTCAGGCATCGCGTGGTCTCCTCGGACGCTAGGAAGTCGGGCGCGAGGCTGCGAATGTCAAGGCGCGAAATTCACCGCCGGCTGCGCGATGCGCGCGATGCCTGCCGACGCCGCCTTTTGCCGGCTGCATTTGTGTTAGCACGTGTCAGTTGATGGTGTGCCGGAAGGAAACGCCTAGGCTTTGGCGAACGAAGCAGAGACATCGGGTTCGGAGGAGTGCACAACGATGCGAGCGGTTGCTTCCATTCTTTGGCGCCGGCTTGACCAGGAAGGCCACGACGCTTGTCGGAAGCGAGTTCTGGGTGGAATCTCAGGGGACAAGCGCTTTTCGTCCAGGACGGCAAGCCGTGCAGCATCGCGTACGAAGTGGACTGCGACGCCGATTGGCGTACACGCTCGGCGCGCGCCGACGGCTTTGTCGGCACGCAAGAGCTGCATTATGGGATCGACCGGCTGACCGAGCGCCCATGGACGCTGAACGGCGAGCATCAAGCGGAAGTCGACGGCCTCATCGATGTCGATCTCGGCTTCACACCCGCCACAAACCTTTTGGCGCTTCGCCGTTTTGCCCTCGATGTCGGCATGGCGACGCCCGCGCCGGCAGCCTATCTGACATTTCCCGAACTCAGGCTCGTTCGCCTGGAACAGACCTACCAGCGCGTCGATGCGGCACATTACGCCTACGAAGCCCCGATGTTCGGCTACAATGAGATGCTGGAGGTCTCGCCGATCGGTTTCGTCCTCGACTATCCGCGCCTGTGGAGAGCCACGGCACAGCTGGGCTGAAGCGCGCACCATATTGGCAAGACGCAGGGCAGGCACGATGCTGCGCTGGTGTGTCGCCCGGCCGCCAGCGGCGGCACGCCTTGCGAAACGACTGTCATTTGGCTAAGGAGGCCGCGCATTGAGCGCCTCGCCACAGCTTGGCGCATTTTTCCACTTTTCGGCCTTCGGTCCGGCATCCAGTCAAAGGCATTTCGCTTCCATGGCGCGCATCGTGATGAAATTCGGCGGAACGTCCGTCGCCGACATCGCCCGCATCCGCAATGTGGCGCGCCATGTCAAACGCGAGGTCGATGCCGGGCATGAGGTCGCAGTGGTGGTCTCGGCGATGGCCGGCAAGACCAACGAGCTCGTGCAATGGACGCGCGAGGCCTCGCCAATGCACGATGCGCGCGAATATGACGCCGTAGTCGCTTCCGGCGAACAGGTTACGGCCGGCTTGCTGGCGATCGCGCTGCAGAACATCGGCGTGCATGCCCGTTCCTGGCAAGGCTGGCAGATTCCGATCAAGACCGATAACGCGCATGGCGCGGCGCGCATTCTCGATATCGACGGCGGATTCCTGATCAAGCGCTTCGGCGAAGGCCAGGTGGCGGTGGTCGCCGGTTTCCAGGGCATCGGGCCGGACAACCGGATCGCAACGCTCGGCCGCGGCGGTTCCGATACCAGCGCAGTCGCCATCGCGGCGGCGGTCAAGGCCGACCGCTGCGATATCTACACCGATGTCGATGGGGTCTACACGACCGATCCGCGCATCGAGCCGAAGGCCCGGCGGCTGGCCAAGATTTCCTTCGAGGAAATGCTCGAAATGGCCTCGCTCGGGGCCAAGGTCCTGCAGGTGCGCTCGGTCGAGCTTGCCATGGTGCACAGGGTGCGTACCTTTGTGAGGTCGTCCTTCGACGATCCCGATGCACCCGGAATGGGGGATTTGCTCAATCCGCCGGGAACGCTTATTTGCGACGAGGAAGAGATCGTGGAACAGCAGGTCGTCACCGGAATTGCCTATGCCAAGGACGAAGCGCAGATTTCGCTGCGCCGCGTCGGCGACCGGCCGGGCGTCGCCGCCGGCATTTTCGGGCCGCTGGCCGAGGCCAACATCAATGTCGATATGATCGTCCAGAACATTTCCGAGGACGGCAAGTTCACTGACATGACTTTTACCGTGCCATCCGGCGACGTCGACAAGGCGCTTGCCGTGCTCGAACGGCTGAAGGCGACGATCGGCTACGACGTGGTGCAGTCGGAAGCCGGCATGTCGAAGGTCTCGGTCATCGGCATCGGCATGCGCAGCCATGCAGGCGTCGCCGCCACAGCCTTCAAGGCGCTGGCCGACCGCGCGATCAACATCCGCGCCATCACAACGTCCGAAATCAAGATTTCGATCCTGATCGACGGTCCCTATACGGAACTAGCAGTTCGCACTTTGCATTCCGTGTACGGTCTGGATAAGCAGTAGCAGACTGCATCGGCCCGAAAATCGGAGTCGATTTTCGGAAGGCGGGATGCGCGGATCGAAAGGCTTGGAGCGGTCTTTATGCGTCCAATTGGACGATGGCGCTCTAATTGAGTTGTTGCGTTTGTGCCGCTGTGCAGGGCAACCTGCACCGGTTGAAACGCTATTGGAGAAGAAGCCGCGATGCGTGATTCGGCCAGTGGCCCGCGCGTTTTGCTGAAACGGCTCCGCGAGCTCATGCAAGAGCCGCTGGAGCCGCAGGAGCGGCTTGACCGAATCGTGCGCGACATCGCCTCCAACATGGTTGCCGAGGTCTGCTCGCTTTATGTTCTGCGCGCCGATTCGGTGCTCGAACTCTACGCCACCGAAGGCTTGAACCCGAACGCCGTCCACCTGGCGCAGCTGAGGCTGGGCCAAGGCCTGGTCGGCACGATCGCGGCCTCGGCGCGGCCGCTCAACCTCTCCAACGCGCAGGAGCATCCTGCCTTCGCCTACCTGCCGGAGACAGGGGAAGAGATATACAATTCCTTCCTCGGCGTGCCGGTGCTGCGGGCAGGGCGGACGCTCGGCGTTCTGGTCGTGCAGAACAAGACCATGCGCCATTATCGCGACGACGAGGTCGAGGCGCTGGAAACGACGGCGATGGTGATCGCCGAGATGATCGCCACCGGCGATCTGGAGCGGCTGACAAGGCCCGGCCTAGAGCTCGATCTGCGCCGCCCGGTAAGCTTTACCGGCCTGTCCTTCAATGAAGGCGTCGGGCTCGGCCATGTGGTGCTGCACGAGCCGCGTATCGTCGTCACCAACCTGTTCAACGAGGATAGCGAGGAAGAGGTCAGGCGGCTCGACGCGTCGCTCGGCTCGCTCAGGCTGTCTATCGACGACATGCTGGAGCGCCGCGACGTCGCCTTCGAGGGCGAGCATCGCCAGGTGCTCGAAGCCTATCGCATGTTCGCCAACGACCGCGGCTGGGTGCGCCGGCTGGAGGAGGCGATCCGCAATGGCCTGACGGCCGAAGCGGCGGTCGAGAAAGTGCAGAGCGACATGCGTGCCCGCATGCTGCATATGACCGATCCGTATCTGCGCGAACGGATGAGCGATTTCGACGATCTCGCCAATCGGCTGCTGCGGCAACTGATGGGGCGCGGACCGGAGGACGTCGCGGCCGCGCTGCCCAAGGACGCCATCATCGTCGCCCGCTCGATGGGGGCTGCCGAGCTGCTCGATTATCCCAGGGACAAGCTGCGCGGGCTGGTGCTGGAAGACGGCGCCGCGACCAGCCATGTCGTCATTGTGGCGCGAGCCATGGGCATACCCGTCGCCGGCCAGATGAAGGGCGCCGTTTCCATGGCGGAAAACGGCGATGCCATCATCGTCGACGGCGAGGAAGGCGCGATCCATCTGCGCCCGCAGCCCGACCTCGAGGCGGCCTATGCCGAGAAAGTGCGCTTCAGGGCGCGGCGGCAGGAGGTCTACCGCGAGCTGCGCAAGAAGCCGTCGGTGACCAAGGACGGAGTCCAGGTCGATCTTCTGATGAATGCCGGACTGGCGGTGGATTTGCCGCAACTGGCCGAAGCAGGTGCGGCCGGCATCGGCCTGTTCCGCACCGAACTGCAATTCATGGTCGCCTCGACCTTTCCGCGCGCCGAAGCCCAGGAGCGGCTCTATCGTGACGTGCTCGAAGCGGCGCGCGGCAAGCCGGTGACATTCCGCACCATCGATATCGGCGGCGACAAGGTGCTGCCCTATTTCAAGGGCTCGATTCAGGAAGAGAACCCGGCACTCGGCTGGCGCGCCATCCGCCTGACCCTCGACCGGCCCGGATTGCTGCGTACCCAGATCCGCGCGCTGCTCAAGGCGTGCGGCGGACGCGAACTGAAGCTGATGCTGCCGATGGTGACCGAACTCGGCGAGATTGCGCAGGCGCGCGAGATCATCGATCGCGAGGTGCGGCATCTGTCGCGCTTTGCCCATCATTTGCCGACCAGCCTCAAACTCGGGGCGATGCTGGAGGTGCCGTCGCTGCTGTTCCAGCTCGACGAACTGATGAAGGCGGTCGATTTCGTCTCGGTCGGCTCGAACGACCTGTTCCAGTTCGTCATGGCGGTGGATCGCGGCAACACCCAGTTGTCCGACCGCTTCGACCCGCTCTCGACGCCGTTCCTGCGCGTCCTGAAGCAGATTGCCGACGCCGGGGCGCGCAACCATACGCCGGTGACCCTGTGCGGCGAACTTGCCGGCAAGCCGATTTCGGCGATGGCGCTGATCGGCCTTGGCTACCGCTCGATCTCGATGTCGCCGGCATCGATCGGCCCGGTCAAGGCGATGCTGACTGAACTGCCGCTCAGCGAGCTGGAGGCGTTCTTCGACGACAATCTGATGGCGCCGGCGCATGGCCTGCCGATGCGGGCGCTGCTGCAAGCCTTTGCCGACGACCGCTCTATACCGCTATAGACTTCGCCATGATCAACCTGCCCCGCGACCGTATGGATCAAGTCGTCAAGCGTTTCGACATGCTCGAAGCGCAGATGTCGGCCGGGCCGGCGCCGGACGCCTATGTGAGGATGGCCTCCGAATATGCCGACATCCAGGAGATGGTGGCAAAGATCAGGGCACTGCGCGCCGCCGAGCGCGAACAGGCCGATCTGGAGGCGATGCTCGCCGACAAGGGCACTGACGCCGAGATGCGCGCCTTAGCCGAGGCCGACCTGCCGGAGGTCAAGCATCAAATCGAGGTGCTGCAAAAGGACATCCAGATCCTGCTGTTGCCCAAGGATGCCGCAGACGACAAGAACGCCATCCTCGAAATCCGTGCCGGCACCGGCGGTGACGAGGCGGCGCTTTTTGCCGGCGACCTGTTTCGCATGTACGAGCGCTATGCAGCGGCGCATGGCTGGCGTTTCGAGACGGTGTCGGCCAGCGAAGGCGAGGTCGGCGGCTACAAGGAAATCATCGCCACCGTTTCGGGCAAGGGCGTCTTTGCCCATCTGAAGTTCGAATCCGGCGTGCACCGGGTGCAGCGCGTGCCGACGACCGAGGCGGGCGGGCGCATCCACACTTCGGCGGCGACGGTCGCGGTGCTGCCGGAAGCCGAAGAGGTCGACATCGACATCCGGGCCGAAGACATCCGCATCGACACGATGCGCGCCTCGGGTTCCGGCGGCCAGCACGTCAACACCACCGATTCGGCCGTGCGCATCACCCATCTGCCGACCGGCATCATGGTGGTGCAGGCGGAAAAATCGCAGCACCAGAACCGGGCGAAGGCCATGCAGATCCTACGCGCCAGGCTTTACGACCTCGAACGCAGCAAAGCGGACGAGGAACGTTCAGAATCGCGCAAGTCGCAGGTTGGCTCGGGCGACCGCTCGGAACGCATCCGCACCTATAATTTTCCGCAGGGTCGCGTCACCGATCATCGCATCAACCTGACGCTCTACAAGCTCGACCGGGTGATGATGGGCGAACTCGACGAGATCATCGACGCGCTGATAGCCGATCACCAGTCGAAGCTGCTCGCCGATATAGGCATCGATGGCTGACAGCCTGCCCGCCACTCTGGCGCCGCTGCTGCGGGAAGCGCGAAACCGGCTCGCCGCAGCCGGGATTGCGGATCCGGCGCTCGATTCCAGGCTGATCGTCGAGCATTTTTCCGGCACGAACCGCACGCAGGCCATCGCCGATCCTGGGTGCGCGGTCGATGCGGACGTGACGGCGGGAATCGATGCCGCCTTGCGCCGGCGCATCGCCGGCGAGCCGGTGCACCGCATCCTCGGTTACCGCGAATTCTACGGCTTGCGCCTTTCGCTTTCGCCGCAAACGCTGGAGCCGCGACCGGATACCGAAACGCTGGTCGAGGCGGTGCTGCCTTTCGTCAAGGCAATGGCGGCACGCGAAGGCGGTTGCCGCATCCTCGATCTCGGGACCGGCACCGGTGCCATCGCGCTGGCGTTGCTCAGCGCGGTTCCGGCCGCGACCGCCACTGGCGTCGACATTTCGCAAGAGGCGCTGGCCACCGCCACGCGCAATGCCAGGGAATTGGGGCTCGCCGGCCGGTTCACGGCGCTCAAATCCGACTGGTTTGAAAAAGTTTCTGGCCGGTACCATGTAATTGCCGCAAACCCTCCCTATATACCCTCAGACGACATTGGAAATCTGCAGGACGAGGTCCGCAGTTTCGATCCACGCCAGGCCCTGGATGGCGGTGTGGACGGTCTGAGCCCCTACAGGAAGATCGCCGCAGGAGCGGCAGCGTATTTGGAAGTCCAAGGCAGGATTGCGGTCGAGATCGGCCATACGCAGCACCAACAGGTTACGGAGATATTCTCCGCGGCCGGGTACAGTTCTGTCGGGGTGTTTCGTGATCTCGGCGGAAACAACAGAGTTCTTGTGTTCGAACGGTGGAAGCCGTGATGCAGTGCGAAAAAAGCGCTTGGCAATACCGGGGAATGCGGCTAGGGTCGCCTTAACCGGATGAGACGAAGCAGGCAGTGCTCTTAGCGATTCGGTTTTCCTTGGAAATAGCTGCCTTCTTGCGCAAACGACGCCCAAGCTTCGTGCGGGAATCGTCCGGCAAGTGAAGTAACCGGAACAGGATGGCACGTGGCGCCAACGCAATTGATGCGGGCGAACGCCGGTGAAAGAACGAAACGGCTGGCCGCATGAGCGCCTCCGTTCGTGAAGAGTTTTTCGAAAATTTCAAAGTGAAGAGAGTCTAATGAGGCCACAACAGCAAAACAGGCGCATGCGCGGTCGCAACAACAATGGCGGCGGCGGCAATAACAATAACAACAACAACCGTAAGGGGCCGAATCCCCTGACGCGCAACTATGAGAGCAACGGCCCGGACGTGAAGATCCGCGGATCGGCTCAGCAGATTGCCGAGAAGTACGCAACCCTAGCCCGTGACGCGCACAGCTCCGGCGACCGGGTGATGGCGGAAAACTATCTCCAGCACGCAGAACACTATAACCGCATCATCGCAGCCGCTCAGGCGCAGATGCCGATCCAGAACGCCCAGCAGATTCGCGATGATTTCGACGATGATGGCGACGAGGATCGCGACGAGTTCGACAATGCTGGCAACAACAATGCCAACGAGACATCGGGCTCGACGGTCAATCAGGGGGCCGGCCCGCAGCCGGTCATCGATGGCACGCCGGCCGAGCTGGCGCTGAACCAGGAAAACAGCCGTGACAATCGCGGCGGCCGCGATAACCGTGACGGCCGCGACAATAATGGCGGTCGCCACCGCGACCGTCGCCCCAATGGCGGTTACGGCCAGAACGGCCAGCGTGGCGAGTTTAGCTCGCGCGGCGAGCAGCAGGGTGGCCAGCGCGTCGAACAGCCACGGCGCGAGGAGGTTCCGGCGCAGGCGGAGCCCGTGCGGGCAGCTGAGCCGATCTTTGTGGGTGAGCCCGCACAGCAATTTCACAACCTTTCGCCGGCGGGTCTCGCCGCCCAGGCCGAGCTCAACGAAGCCGCTGCCGAAAGCAGCCCGGCCCGCCGCCCCAGGCGCCCGCGTCGCCCGCGCCTCGATGTCGAACAGGCAAATGGCGGCAACGACAACGCCGGCCCTGAGAGTGC
The DNA here is from genome assembly GCF_040322015.1 of Mesorhizobium sp. M0208. NCBI lineage: Bacteria > Pseudomonadati > Pseudomonadota > Alphaproteobacteria > Hyphomicrobiales > Phyllobacteriaceae > Mesorhizobium > Mesorhizobium sp. M0208. The sequence continues at coordinate 11,547 of NZ_JAMYSP010000054.1, forward strand.
CGAGACAAGCAATGCCGAGACAAGCAATGCCGGGACTGGCAATACCGAGACTGGCAATGTCGGGACTGGCAACACCGAGACTGGCAATACCGAGACTGGCAATACCGACGCTGGCAATGTCGATGCAGCGCCGGCTGAAAGCCCCGGCGGTCAAGCTGTGATCGCAGACGTCGAGAATTGATCGAAAAAACGTTCGGCCGATCTTAGGGCATCCTTTAGCCCAAAGGCGCGTCGCGTTCGACCGGCCTCATGCGACGCGCGTTAGGTTCCTATTGTGATGATGCATATCGTTATCGCAAAACCGCCGCGCACTTTTGCGGGACATGTATGGACGGCGGAGAGAAATCTCCGCCGTTTTTGTTTTGCGTGCTCGCAATATTATTATCCATTCGCCAGTGTCGAGGCGTCTTGAGGGTCCGTGGTTTGCGTCCCATATCTTGCGTGAACAGGATCCGGCTCGAACGGGCGGGTCCGTCACCGCAATCTGATCCGGTGCCGCGAAGCGGGCCGGTGACGGAAGGAGACAGGCATGAATCTTGAAAAATATTCCGAGCGCGTGCGCGGCTTTATCCAGTCCGCGCAAACCATGGCGCTTTCCCGCAATCACCAGCAATTCACCCCCGAGCATATCCTCAAGGTCCTCGTCGATGACGACGAGGGCCTGGCTGCGTCGCTGATCGAGCGCGCCGGCGGCAATGTCCGGGACGTCAAACTCGGCGTCGAAACGGCACTGGAGGCAATGCCCAAGGTCGAGGGCGGCAATGGCCAGCTCTATCTGGCCCAGCCGCTGGCAAAGGTGTTTTCGACCGCCGAGGAACTGGCCAAGAAGGCCGGTGACAGCTTCGTCACCGTCGAACGGCTGTTGCAGGCGCTCGCCATGGAAAAATCGGCCAAGACGGCCGACATCCTGGCCAAGGCCGGTGTCACGCCGCAGAAGCTGAACCAGGTCATCAACGACGTACGCAAAGGTCGTACCGCCGATTCGGCGAGCGCCGAGCAGGGCTACGACGCGCTGAAGAAATACGCGCGCGACCTGACGGCGGACGCTCGCGCGGGCAAGCTTGACCCGGTCATCGGCCGTGACGACGAGATCCGCCGCACGATCCAGGTGCTGTCGCGCCGCACCAAGAACAACCCGGTGCTGATTGGCGAACCCGGCGTCGGCAAGACGGCGATCGCTGAAGGGCTGGCGCTGCGCATCGTCAATGGCGATGTGCCGGAATCGCTCAAGGACAAGCAGCTGATGGCGCTCGACATGGGCTCGCTGATCGCCGGGGCCAAATACCGCGGCGAGTTCGAGGAGCGGCTGAAGGCGGTGCTTTCCGAGGTCACGTCCGCCGCCGGCGGCATCATCCTGTTCATCGACGAGATGCACACGCTGGTCGGCGCCGGCAAGGCGGATGGCGCCATGGATGCGTCGAACCTGCTGAAGCCGGCGCTGGCCCGCGGCGAACTGCACTGCGTCGGCGCCACTACGCTCGATGAATACCGCAAGCATGTCGAGAAGGATGCGGCCCTTGCCCGCCGCTTCCAGCCGGTCTTCGTCAATGAGCCGACGGTCGAAGACACCGTCTCGATCTTGCGCGGGCTGAAAGAGAAATACGAGCAGCACCACAAGGTGCGCATCTCGGATTCGGCGCTGGTCGCGGCCGCAACCCTATCCAACCGCTACATCGCTGACCGCTTCCTGCCGGACAAGGCGATCGACCTGGTCGACGAGGCCGCGTCGCGGCTCCGCATGCAGGTCGATTCGAAGCCCGAGGCGCTGGACGAGATAGATCGCCGCATCATGCAGCTCAAGATCGAGCGCGAGGCGCTCAAGGTCGAGAAGGACGACGCCTCGAAGGACCGGCTCGCCCGGCTCGAGAAGGAACTCTCGAACCTCGAGGAGGAATCGACCGAGCTGACCTCGAAATGGCAGGCCGAGAAGCAGAAGCTCGGGCTTGCCGCCGACCTCAAGAAACAGCTCGACGAGGCGCGCAATGAACTTGCCATCGCCCAGCGCCAGGGTGAATTCCAGCGCGCCGGCGAACTTGCCTACGGCAAGATCCCGGAACTCGAAAAGCAGCTGAAGCAGGCCGAAGCCAGGGATGGCAAGGCCGGCATGGTCGAAGAAGTGGTCGGCCCCGATCACGTCGCCCATATCGTCTCGCGCTGGACGGGGATCCCGGTCGACAAGATGCTCGAAGGCGAGCGCGACAAGCTGTTGCGCATGGAAGACGAGATCGGCAAGCGCGTCGTCGGCCAGGGCGAGGCCGTGCAGGCAGTATCGAAGGCGGTACGCCGTGCGCGCGCCGGCCTGCAGGACCCGAACCGGCCGCTCGGCTCGTTCATGTTCCTCGGGCCGACGGGCGTCGGCAAGACCGAACTGACCAAGGCGCTGGCCAGCTTCCTGTTCGACGACGAGAGCGCGATGGTGCGTATCGACATGTCGGAGTTCATGGAGAAGCACTCGGTCGCCCGGCTGATCGGCGCGCCTCCCGGCTATGTCGGCTATGAGGAAGGCGGCGCGCTGACCGAAGCGGTGCGGCGCCGGCCCTATCAGGTCGTGCTGTTCGACGAGATCGAGAAGGCGCATCCGGACGTGTTCAACGTGCTGCTGCAGGTGCTCGACGACGGCCGGCTGACGGACGGGCAGGGCCGCACGGTCGACTTCCGCAATACGCTGATCATCATGACGTCCAATCTCGGCGCCGAATATCTGGTCAATCTCGGCGAGGACCAGGATGTCGACGTCGTGCGCGACGAGGTGATGAATGTCGTCAGGGCTTCGTTCCGGCCGGAATTCCTCAACCGCATCGACGAGGTCATCCTGTTCCACCGGCTGCGCCGCCAGGATATGGGCCAGATCGTCCAAATCCAGCTCAAGCGGCTGGAAAACCTGCTTGTCGACCGCAAGATATCGCTTTCGCTCGATCAGGAGGCGATCGACTGGCTGGCGGCCAAGGGTTACGACCCGGCCTATGGCGCGCGGCCGCTGAAGCGGGTGATGCAGAAGGAATTGCAGGATCCGCTGGCGGAAAAGATACTGCTCGGCGAGATCCTCGACGGCTCGACTGTCAAGGTCACCGCCGGATCCGACCGCTTGAACTTCCGCTCGAAGCCCGCAGTCGTGGCAACCGAGGCGGCCGCCTGAGTTCAAGCCAAGAGCCTGTTCCATCCCGATCGAATCGGGATGGAATTCCTAGCTTCAATTTCGACCATGATCTTTTCCGAAAAACCGGCATCCGCTTTTTGCTACGCCGACCGTCGGTCCATGGTCTAACACCACTGGCGGGGCGCAGTTGACTTTGGACGACTACAACAGTTTCTGCGCCTCGCTGCCTTCGACGACCCATGTCGTGCAGTGGGGTGGCGCCCATGTCTGGAAAGTCGGCGGCAAGGTGTTTGCGATCGGCGGCTGGAGTGAAGGCAAGGAGCCGTTCGTCACCTTCAAATGCTCCGAGATCGCTTATGACGTGCTGAGGGAACAGCCGGGCCTTCGGCCGGCGCCGTATCTCGCCTCGCGCGGCATGAAATGGATCCAGCGCCGGACAAGCGAAAGCATGGATGATGAAGCGCTGAAGGATTATCTGCGCGAAAGCCACCGTCTCGTCGTGCTGAAGCTGACGAAGCAGGCGCGCAAGGAATTGGGATTCGCTGCCGGTTAATCGGTCAGAAATCCGCCATCTTCATGCCCGGTTCATATTGGAACCTTATCGTGTGCAAGTGATTTGCTGGCGAAGGGGTTGGCGACCACATCGGCCCGAAATCGATTTTGATTTTCGCAAAGCACGATGCGGAGATGTAAAGCGTTAGAGCGTCCTTGCACCCAAAGGGACGCGCGGCGCTCTTGAGAGACAATGCCGGCGGCGGCAATTACGGACCGGAGAATTTTGGCCATCATGTTGCGCACCATCCTCACCCTTTCAGCGTTTGCTGCCGGGCTGCTGGCGTCGAATGCGATGGCCTCGCCGATGGCCGATACCGCGCCGCGGGTGGTTCGTGCTGCCAATGACGGCGGCATTCTTGTCGCCCAGGACGGCAATCTCGACATCTATTACGACGCCAGGGGAAACCGCGTCATCGTCGATGCGGAAACCGGCAAGGTCATCGCCATCCAGCCGCCGCAGACCAGGCTCGACCGCCGTGTTTTGCGCCGCGAGCGCTTGCGCAACCTCGGACCGGTCGAGGAGGACGATCCCTATTATCTCGACCCTGAGGACACGGCCCGGTTCCGCCGCAGGCAGTTGGAAGACGAAGGCAGGATCATCGTGCCGCCGGCCGACGAGTACGACCCCTATGGCGACAATTCCATGGATGCCTTCCCCGAAGCGCCGCGGGATGACGGCTACGGCAACGATTATCCGGAGGCAGCGCAGCCGGTGAGGCCACGCACCATCGAGCGCCAGCCGCTCAACGAGGCCTCGATCGAGCCGGTCGAGCCGACGGTGCCGAACGAGCAGGCGGCGTTACCGCCAGACACAGCCCCGCCGCCAGACACAGGCGGCAAGGCGGCGGTCGACCCGTCGCTTTCGCTCGGCGCGCGTCAGGACGTGGCGGAACTGCAGGTGCTGCTCGACCGAGCCGGTGCGTCGCCCGGCGTCATCGACGGACGCTTCGGCTCGAATGTCGACAAGGCACTCGCCGCCTACAATGAAATCACCGGCAGCAATCTGAAATCCACCGACGCGGTCGGTATCCAGGCCGCCCTGGCGCAATCCGGTGGCGATGCATTCGCCTCCTATACGATCACGCCCGAGGATGCGGCCGGCCCCTATGTCGCTTCGATACCGGAGGACTACAGCCAAAAGGCCCAGCTCGACCGCATGGGCTACACGTCGGTGCCCGAGGCGCTGGCCGAGCGCTTCCATATGGATGAAACCTATCTGAAGAAGCTCAATCCGGACGCCAATTTCAATCGTCCGGGCACCATCATCAAGGTTGCCAATTTCGGCAGGCTGGTGGCGACGCCGGTGGCGCGCATCATCGCCGACAAGGCCAACAAGCAGGTCCGTGCCTACGACGCGGCGGGCAAGCTGGTCGCAGCCTATCCGGCGACCATCGGCTCGTCGGATACGCCGTCGCCGTCCGGCACGCATGCGGTGTCGCGTGTCGCATTGGACCCGAACTACACCTACAACCCGAACATCAATTTCAAGCAGGGCGAAAACGACAGGATCCTGACCATCCCGCCGGGGCCGAACGGCCCGGTTGGCTCGGTCTGGATCGCACTGGACAAGCCGACCTACGGCATTCACGGCACGCCGGATCCGTCCAAGATCGGCAAGACCGAAAGCCACGGCTGCGTGCGGCTGACCAATTGGGATGCGCGCGAGCTCGCCAAGATCGTGACGCCCGGCGTTATAGTGGAGTTCGTCGACTGAAGCGCAACGCCTTCGCTCGAATCACCCGATGACCTTGCGCAGCAGTGGCGCGCGCAGCGCTGCGGCATAGGTCAGCTGCACCACCAAGATGAAGCCGACGCTGAGCAAAGGGCTGGCTAGGCACAGTGCCGCGCCGATCGCCCACAGGATCTGTGCCTTGACGATGCGCAGATAGACCGTTCGGGTGGTCTCCGCGTCGACACCGTCGGCCAGAAATCCGTTTTTGTCCGCGTAGCGCCAACTGGCGAGCAGCGTCAGTCCCAGCATCAGAAGATTGAGCCAGTAGACGAGCACCGCGGTCCTGAATTCAAGGAAGTCGGCCAAAAGATCGGTCGAAAACGGCAGCAAGGCGATGAAGCCGAGGAAGCAGAGGTTCAGCGTGGCAAGCCGCCGGTCGGATTTTGCGATCAACCCGTGTTGCGCCTGCTGGCCGAACCAGAAGATGGTCAGCGTCAGGAAGCTGAGCGCATAGGTCAGGAAGCGCGGCGCCAGTGCTGTGATCGCGGCGATCAACTCGCTTTCGGAATGCACCGTTTCATGCGCCGGCACCCTGATCTCGAGAACAATCAACGTGAGCGCGATGGCGAACACGCCGTCGGTGATGCCGACGACGCGCCCGCGTCCTTCCGCCGAGGGCTCGAGCGGTCGTTTCATGCGGTAGTTCCCCCTTGTTGCAGCGTTGCGGGAATCTAGCACGGCATCCACCGTTTGCACCCGGACGGGCGTTCTCTCCTGCCTGTATGGCCAGGTTCGGCCTGGTTTCAACGAGAACAGCCTGCTGGCCGGTTGTCGGCGGCATGCCGGCGGTCTAGGTAAGGCGGCATGCACACGCCAACCAAAGTCGGTACTGGCGCCATTCCCCTGACCGGCTCACTTCCGGCCGATACGTTCTGCCCGCGGGCGCGGCGGCGGTTCGTGCTGATCGCCGCGATTCTGGCTTCCGCGCTCGGCTTTATCGATGGATCGGTCCTGGCCATTGCGACGCCGGCTATCCGCGTCGATCTCGGCGCCAGCCTGGCCGAGGCGCAATGGATATCCAACGCCTATGCATTGACGCTTTCAGCCCTCATTCTCGTCGGCGGCGCCGCCGGCGATCGTTTCGGCCTGCGCCACTCTTTCGTCGCCGGCATCGTCCTGTTCATTGCCGCCTCGCTTGCCTGCGCGCTGGCGCCTAACCCGGCGATGCTTATTGCATTTCGGGCTGTCCAGGGTATCGGAGCGGCCATCATGGTGCCGGGCAGCCTGGCCATTATCGCCAAAGCCTATCCAAAAAAGGAACGCGGCCGGGCGATCGGCATCTGGGCCGCGGCATCGGCACTGACGACGGCGCTCGGCCCGGTGCTGGGCGGCTTCGTGCTGTCGGTGTTCGGCAACGGCATCTGGCGGGCGATCTTCGCCATCAATCTGCCGCTCGGTCTTATCTCGATCTATCTTCTGCTGGCCAAGATCCCTGCCGACGCGCCGGCGGAAAAGCGCAGCCTCGATCTCGGCGGCGCTGCACTCGCCATATTGGCGTTCGGAGCTCTCGCTTACGGCCTGACCTCGATGAGTGGTGACGGGGAGGGGCTGATGTCCGGCCCGAGTATCGCCGCCGGTGCGGTTTTGCTCGTCGTGTTCATCGTCTTCGAGCGCCGGCGGCGCGAGCCGATGATCGATCTGTCGCTGTTTCGGATCGGCGCGTTCGCGGGCGCCAACGTGGCGACCTTCTTCCTTTATTTCGCCCTGTCGGCCAATTTGTTCTATCTGCCGATGCTCATGATCGCCGGATGGGGGCTGAGCGCGGCCGAGGTCGGCTTTATATTCCTGCCGCTGTCGGCGTTGATGGCACTGTTATCCGGACCGGTTGGCCAGTGGTCCGACCGCATCGGGCCTCGCTTTCCGATCGCCAGCGGCAGTCTGGTTGTGGCTCTCGCCTTTGCCGGACTTGCCTTGCTGGCCTATTGGGGCATCCACAGTTTCTGGCTGGGGGTATTCCCGCTGATGGCTCTGATGGGGTTCGGCATGGCGCTGGTGGTATCGCCGCTGTCGACCGCCATCATGACGGCGGTCGAGGACAAGGATACGGGTGCGGCCTCGGGCATCAACAACGCCGTCTCGCGGATCGGCGGCCTGATCGCCGTGGCGGCGATGGGATCGCTGGCGGCCTGGGTTTATGCTGGCGTGCTCAGCACCGGTGCCGGCACCGGCCTTCCGGGTTTCGGCGAACCGCCGCCAGCCGGCCTGGCGCCCGGCCTCGATGCGGCACGACTTGCCGCCAGCGACGCGGCATTCGCAGCCGTTGCCGCGGTGACCGCGCTGCTTTGCCTGCTTTCGGCAATCACCGCCTGGACGACGGTTTCGGGCGAGCGGCTGCCATGGGTGCGCGACACGGCGAATCAGCAGGGCTGACCACGAAAAAACGTCGGCTCAGCCTTCGATCTTGGCGCTCGCGACCTTCAACTGATTGCTGTCTTCCTGCTTGAGCAGGTCGTCGATGCGTTCGCGCTCGCGCTTGAAGGCGACGAGGTCGTCGCCCTTCAGCGTCTTGCCGACCGGCAGGCGGACGCGCATCGAATCGACCTTGGTGCCGTTGACGATCAGTTCGTAATGAAGGTGCGGACCGGTGGAGAGGCCGGTTGAGCCGAGATAGCCGATAACCTGACCCTGGCGAACGCGAACACCCGGCTCGATGCCTTTGGCAAACGCGCTCTGGTGATTGTAGGACGTCTCGTAGCCATTGGCGTGACGCAAGATGATCTGCTTGCCATAGCCACCGGCCCAGCCGGCCTTTTCGACGACGCCATTGCCTGCGGCAATGATCGGCGATCCTACGGGAGCTGCCCAGTCGGTGCCGGTATGCATCTTCACATACCCCAAAATGGGGTGGCGCCTCGCACCGAACCCGGATGTAAATCGGCCATTGGGCAAGGGATTGCGCAGCAGGAACTGCTCGGCGCTGCTGCCGTTTCCGTCGAAATAGTCGGTGCTGCCGTCCTGCATCTGGAAACGGTAGAAATTTCGCGTCGTGCCGCCGAAAGTCGCGGAGACGTAAAGCAGCTCGGATTCGTCGGACGCCTGGTCGTCGCCATCGGGCTGCGAGAACAGCACC
>NZ_JAMYSP010000054.1:25000-30041 GCF_040322015.1 Mesorhizobium sp. M0208
GCCATGAGCAGGTTGAAGGTAAGGTAACACTTACTGGAGGACCGAACCCATAACTGTTGCAATAGTTCGGGATGACTTGTGGCTAGGGGTGAAAGGCCAATCAAACTCGGAAATAGCTGGTTCTCCGCGAAATCTATTTAGGTAGAGCGTCGACCGAATACCCCAGGGGGTAGAGCACTGGATGGGCTAGGGGTCCTCACCGGATTACCAAACCTAACCAAACTCCGAATACCTGGGAGTAATAGTCGGCAGACACACGGCGGGTGCTAACGTCCGTCGTGAAAAGGGAAACAACCCTGACCTACAGCTAAGGTCCCCAAGTTATGGCTAAGTGGGAAAGGATGTGAGGATCCCAAAACAACCAGGATGTTGGCTTAGAAGCAGCCATCATTTAAAGAAAGCGTAACAGCTCACTGGTCTAAATAAGGGTCTTTGCGCCGAAAATGTAACGGGGCTAAAGCCATACACCGAAGCTTAGGGTTTGCAGCAATGCAAGCGGTAGCGGAGCGTTCTGTAAGCTGATGAAGCCATACCCGTGAGGGATGGTGGAGGTATCAGAAGTGCGAATGCTGACATGAGTAACGTAAGGGGAGTGAGAGACTCCCCCGCCGAAAGTCCAAGGGTTCCTGCTTAAAGCTAATCTGAGCAGGGTTAGCCGGCCCCTAAGTCGAGGCAGAAATGCGTAGACGATGGGAACCACGTTAATATTCGTGGGCCTGGAGGAAGTGACGGATCATTGAGGTAGTCCAATCTTATCGGATTGAAAGGGCTGCTGCGTGGTTCCAGGAAATAGCTCCTCCTTATAGACCGTACCCGAAACCGACACTGGTGGACTGGTAGAGTATACCAAGGCGCTTGAGAGAACTATGCTGAAGGAACTCGGCAAATTGCACGCGTAACTTCGGAAGAAGCGTGACCCTTTCATGCGCAAGCATGGGAGGGTGGCACAGACCAGGGGGTAGCGACTGTTTATCAAAAACACAGGGCTCTGCGAAGTCGCAAGACGACGTATAGGGTCTGACGCCTGCCCGGTGCTGGAAGGTTAAGAGGAGGGGTGCAAGCTCTGAATCGAAGCCCCAGTAAACGGCGGCCGTAACTATAACGGTCCTAAGGTAGCGAAATTCCTTGTCGGGTAAGTTCCGACCTGCACGAATGGCGTAACGACTTCCCCGCTGTCTCCAGCATAGACTCAGTGAAATTGAATTCCCCGTGAAGATGCGGGGTTCCTGCGGTTAGACGGAAAGACCCCGTGCACCTTTACTATAGCTTTACATTGGCATTCGTAGTGGCATGTGTAGGATAGGTGGTAGGCTTTGAAACCTGGGCGCCAGCTCAGGTGGAGCCACCCTTGAAATACCACCCTTATCACTATGGATGTCTAACCGCGGCCCGTTATCCGGGTCCGGGACAATGTATGGTGGGTAGTTTGACTGGGGCGGTCGCCTCCTAAAGAGTAACGGAGGCGCGCGATGGTGGGCTCAGAACGGTCGGAAATCGTTCGCTGAGTGCAATGGCATAAGCCTGCCTGACTGCGAGACTGACAAGTCGAGCAGAGACGAAAGTCGGTCATAGTGATCCGGTGGTCCCGCGTGGAAGGGCCATCGCTCAACGGATAAAAGGTACGCCGGGGATAACAGGCTGATGACCCCCAAGAGTCCATATCGACGGGGTTGTTTGGCACCTCGATGTCGACTCATCGCATCCTGGGGCTGGAGCAGGTCCCAAGGGTATGGCTGTTCGCCATTTAAAGCGGTACGTGAGTTGGGTTCAGAACGTCGTGAGACAGTTCGGTCCCTATCTGCCGTGGGTGTAGGAATATTGAAAGGATCTGTCCCTAGTACGAGAGGACCGGGATGGACGGATCTCTGGTGGACCTGTTGTGGCGCCAGCCGCATAGCAGGGTAGCTATATCCGGACGGGATAACCGCTGAAGGCATCTAAGCGGGAAACCCACCTTAAAACGAGTATTCCCTGAGAACCGTGGAAGACGACCACGTTGATAGGCCGGGTGTGGAAGAGCGGCAACGCTTGAAGCTTACCGGTACTAATAGTTCGATCGGCTTGATCGTTCTCATTCCTAATGCCCATTTCTGGCGACAATCCCTGGATTGCGCCGAGATGGATGGCACAGAAAACAGCTTCTCGAGCAACGTGCGTTTTGCCGACCTGGTGGTTATGGCGGAGCGGCTGCACCCGATCCCATTCCGAACTCGGCCGTGAAACGCTCCAGCGCTGATGGTACTTCGTCTCAAGACGCGGGAGAGTAGGTCGCTGCCAGGTCTGCCAAGCGCACGTTGTTTAATCTTCTAATCTTCTCCTTACGAACAGGCCCGCCAACGGGACTCCGGGCCGCGCAAGCGGCCCTTTCATTTGGCGGAAGCTTGAATTCGGTGAGCCAAGGCTTACCTTTAGGGTTGACGCGGGGTGGAGCAGCCCGGTAGCTCGTCAGGCTCATAACCTGAAGGTCACAGGTTCAAATCCTGTCCCCGCAACCAAAATACGAAAACGGCCCGCCTTGTGCGGGCCGTTTTCGTATGCGCTGAAGTACGGCGACAGGACACTTAGCATTCAGCCGCCAATTTCTCGCGTATGTGTTCCGATCCACCTCTCATACATCGGGCGAATGGCCGATCGGGATTTACGACGCGCCAAAAGGGCGCGCTGCTGTCTTGACTGATATGCACCAAGTGCCGCCGCACAGTCACCGGGCAGCAGGCGTCTGCTCCGTATTTTGCCGCGAGCTTACGTCGTAGCTCTGCAGGGTCCGACAAGTGGCCAGGTCGTGCAGCCCGGAGCTCGTCAGCGACCATTTTCTCGGTTGGGATCAGCATGCTCTGCATAAGGGTCTTGCCTTTGCGTCTCGTTTTGACCACCGGCAATTCGCTCATAATTCACCTCCAGGAACTCCCTACGCAAGACGGACAAGGATGCCGCAATCCGACAAGTCTCGGATTGATTTGATTGCCGTGGCCTTACGCCGCTGGGAGTTTTTTGTTGGCCCTGTGCTGCCCAACCGAACGGAACTCTACGTCTTCGCCGACATGGCTCGAGTTGTAGCTCTAACCGGCATCCCGGTTGGTCAAAGCGATGTGGCAGCAGCCGAAACCGTGGCCCGGTGTCCAGGTGACATTGTCGAAGCGTACCCCGGTAGCCTCGAACAGGCCGCTATCGAAGGCGCCGGCGATGCGGCAGAGCGTGGCGAGTTTCTCGTCGTCGACGCCGGCTTCGACCCAGGCGTCCTTCAGCGGGCAGCGCCTGACCTTGAAGGCAATGCGGTCCGGACCGCGTTCGACGTCGGTCGGATACATGCGACCGCCATCCGGGCTGACGGCCAGGAACGCCTCGCCGATCGCCGGTGCGTCGTTGGGGCCGAAATCGGCGAAGGCCGCCGCCGCAACCTCCCTGCCTCGCCGGTCAATGGTGCGGATCATGATCGCCTCAGCCTTTTCCGCGCCAACTTCCGCGGTTAGCTCGTCGAGCAACAGACGATAGAGATCGGCACGGTTGCGGAAGGCGGAATCGAGTTCGCGTGACGGTTTTTCGGCTCGGGCTTCGGCGTCGGTCATGATGCGTCCCGTTCGATCCTCGACAGTCTTGGCGCTGCCGCCACCAGCGCCTTGCCGATCGCGGATTGCGGCGCGTCGATGACGGTGCGGGCATCGCCGCTCTCGGCAATCCGCCCGCCGTCCAGAATGGCGATGCGGTGGGCGATGGCACGGACGACGCCGAGATCGTGCGAAATGAAGAGATAGGCGATGCGCTCCTCGCGTTGAAGGTCGAGCAGCAGCCGCAGGATCTGCGCGCGCACCGAAACGTCGAGCGCCGACACCGCCTCGTCGAGCACGACCAGCGACGGTTTCGTGGCGATGGCGCGGGCGATTGCAACGCGCTGGCGCTGACCGCCGGAGATTTCGTGAATGGCGCGGCCGGCGAGACCGGCGCTGAGGCCGACGCGTTCCAGCAGAGCGACGATACGGCGCGGGCGTTCGGCGCGAGAGGCGATGTGATGGATGCGCAAGGGGTCGTCGAGCACACGTGCCACCGTGGCGCGTGGGTTCAAGGCGGCGAGCGGATCCTGAAACACCGTCTGCAGACGAGCGCGCCGGTCGCGCAACGCAGCGCCGTTCAACGACAGGAAATCACTGCCTTCAAATTCGATTCGGCCAGCATCGGCTTCGATGAGCCGCAGTATGAGCCGAGCGATCGTCGATTTGCCGCTGCCGGAAGGTCCGGCCAGCGCCAGCGTCTCGCCATACTCGATGTGGAAGGAAACATCGTCGGCCGCGGCGATGATCTTGCCGCCGCTACTGTATCGTTTGGTCAGGCCGGAAACGGCGAGCAGCGGACTGGTCATGTTCGCTGCAGCAGCGGCTCGGCGTCTAGGCCGAGATCGGCGTCGAGCAGCGCCCTTGTGTACGCGTGACGCGGCGCACTGACCACCTGCGCCGTCGCACCGAGCTCGAGCAGCTCGCCATGCCGGAACACGGCGATGCGCTCTCCAAGCTCAGCGGCCAGCCCGATGTCGTGGCTGATGAACAGCAGCGTCATGCCGTCCTCGGTCACGAGTCGCCGGATCAGCCCGACGATTTCGGCCTGCACGATGGTGTCCAGGGCACTGGTCGCCTCGTCGGCGATCAGCAGTTTCGGCCCGGCCGCGATCGCGGCGGCGATCGCCACGCGCTGCTTCTGGCCGCCGGAGAGCTGATGTGGAAAGGCGCGCAGAGCGGCATCGGGGTCGGGCAGACGGACGCGTTCGAGCAAGGCTTTTGCTCTGGCATAGGCGTGTCGCCAGTCAAGTCCGAGATGCGTGCGCGCGACTTCCGCGATCTGCTTGCCGATTGGCATGACCGGATCGAGACTGGCGGATGGGTCCTGGAAAACGAAGCCGATATCACGGCCTCCGGGGGGAACGAACTTAGGCCGGCGTTCCGTCGCGCCCCCCTCTGTCCTGCCGGACATCTCCCCCTCAAGGGGGTGTTTGGACCGGGGACATCGCGAACAGGTGTGCGAGGACATCGCGAACAGTTTGGCGCGCTTTGCG
>NZ_JAMYSP010000055.1:0-29768 GCF_040322015.1 Mesorhizobium sp. M0208
TGACCATGGTGCGCCGCCCCTGCCGCCAGTTCCAGCGGCGGCACGTGACACCGGCATCATCGCACCAGATGACTTCGCCCGGTTCGGGATGCTCGGTTACCATTTCACCTTGCTCGATCGTGTCGAATGGCTCCGCTCCCTTCGCAATTAAGAGTCTCGGGACCCCCTGGTAAAGATCGAGATCCTCCCCGCCAATCGGAACGCCATACAACACGCTGACGGCATTGTAGGCATCAACAAGTGGGGAAATCCGCGGGAGAGAGCCATCTTTCCGCACCCGCTTGAGAAGCGCGGCGGCCGAGCACGGCGTTCGATTGGCTTTTGTGCCGAAAGCCTCGTAGGCAACGGCCCACGCCGCAAGATGCGCGTCCTTTTGGGCGTCATCGCGAAGCGCGGCCTGTTCCGCCGCCGCGATCGTGTCGTTCAACGCCTGTGCATCCGGCACGTCGATTTCAGCGTTCCGCACCACACTGCTGATCAGATGAAAATCCGGGTAGCGGGCCTTGATCTCGGGGTCAATCAATGTCGTGAAAGACATGGGAAGCTCTTTTCTCATGGGGAGGCTTTGCGCTGCGGGTCGTTCGGGAAATGTTTGAAGAAAGGTGCTTGTCGAGCGTCCAGATCTTCTGGCATCGGCATGGTGCATGCCGCACCATGGATAATTCCATCATTCGGCCGTGGACAAGGCCTGGTTAGAGATCGTCGATTATGTCTTGCGGGTGCTCGAGCCCGCTCGGCCGGCAACAAGCTACGCCTCCGCCAGATCCTCCATTTCATAAAAGGCAGCGGGCGCGATATGGATGTGAAGCAGTTTTCCTTGCCGCATGCATCGCTCTCGGAAATTCGTCTCGCACGAAAAATCTGCCGCCAAACTGGCCTGATCAACAGCACCAGTTGCATGGCGTATTCCCAGTCCAGTCGGCTTTGCAACGAAACGCGGTTCAGCCCAAGGATCGGTTTCCTCGCCAGCACGCCACGTCCCGCCGTTTTAGCCACCGTGTCCCGGCAACGCGTCTTGCACCTGCTTGACAACCGCTCGCAGGATCTCAACGCCCTTCTCGATTTGCCGAATGCTCAAGGCGGCATAGCCCATGACAAGCCCCACGCGATCGATGTGGCCTTCGTCCGATTGCCGCTCGTAAAGGGGCGAGATCAGGTGCAGCCCCAGGCCCGCGCCTCGGGCGGCTTCGACCAGGGTCGTTTCCCGCGATCGCGGCAGTTCGTCGAACCAAACGACGACGTGCAGACCGGCCTCTGCTCCCTGGACAGCGATGCGATCTCCGAAGCTGCGCCGCAAGGCGCCCAACAACGTCTCCCGACGCTCGCCGTTCAGCCTGCGCACACGCCGCACATGGCTTTCGTAGCCGCCACTCTCGAACAAACAGGCCAGAGCCTCCTGTTCAGCCACCGGCGAATGCCGGTCCGCGAATTGTTTGGCGGTAGCGAAGACCTCCTGCAATTCCGTCGGGACGACGAGGTAGCCGATACGCAGCATCGGCGAGAGCGTTTTGGAGATCGTGCCGAGGTAGATGACAGCCCCGTGGTCCTCGAGACTGTGCAGCGGAGGGACCGGATTGATGTCGTAGCGATATTCGCTGTCGTAGTCGTCCTCGATCACATAGGCATTGTTGTGCCGCGCCCATTCCAGAAGCTGATGGCGGCGCGCGATCGGCATGACGCCGCCCAGCGGAAACTGATGCGATGGCGTGACATAGGCCAGTCGTGCCCCGATCCCCGCCAGCAACTCCGTCTTCATCCCGTCCTCGTCGACGGTGACCGGGACGGGCGAGGCACCCGTACTTGCAAAGACCTGACGTGCCATCCTATAGCACGGGTCCTCGATGACGAAGCGGTCGGCGGGATCGAGAAGCAGGCGAGCGCACAGATCTAGGCCCTGCTGCGAACCGTTGACGATGATGATCTGCTCGAGGTCGCAACTCAGAGTTCGGGCGCGCCAGAGATAGCCCTGCAACGCTTGGCGCAGCCGGCGCGAGCCGCGAGGATCGTCATAGGCAAGACGCAACGGGCGCTGCGCCATCGCCTCGTTCATCGCACGTTTCCAGACCAATGCGGGGAAATCCGACGGCGCCAGGTCACCATAGCGGAAATCGACCTTTAGCGCGTTCGGCAGATAATCTGGCCAGGGCGGTGTGGCGCGCAGTCGTTCCCCATAGGCGGACAGATGAACCGGGCCGACTCGTTTCGCGACAGTGCGGCTCGTCTCAGGACCGATCAGCGAGGATGCAACGCGAGGTCGTGCGCCTTGACGGACTTCGATGAAACCTTCCGCAGCCAGTTGCTCATAGGCGACCGTCACCGTCGTTCGCGAAACCCCAAGGTCATTTGCGAGGCCTCGGGAGGACGGCAGCTGACTGCCGGTTTCGTAGACACTTCCGAGGATCTGCTCGCGAAGAGCCTCGTAGATCTGGCGTGCACCCATCGCGTGCGTGCGACCTGCAGAACCGGCACTTGAAGACTGGACCATTTCATTCATCGCCAACTGGATATTTCACATTGGCCAGTTTGCCGTCAATCTTTCGGAAACCCAAGAAAGATCTAGAGGCCGAATGACCCGTTCCTATCAATCCGAAACCGATGCTCTCACGCGGTCGCTCAACGACACCGGTCCCGGATTCGCCACTCGGGCGATCCATCATGGCTACGATCCGGCCGGCTTTTCCAATGCCGTTCAGCCGCCAGTCTTCTTGACCTCGACCTATGGATTCGAAAGCGTGGCAGCGAACGAGGCCGCCGCCGCGCTTGGCGGAAGGCTCTATGCGCGCGAATACAATCCGACGACGGAGATCCTCGAGCAACGGCTCGCCAATCTGGAAGGAGCCGAGGCAGGTTTGGTCGTTGCCTCGGGGATGGCGGCTTTCGGCACACTGATCTTGTCGCTCCTGTCCCAAGGCGATGAACTCATCGTCCACAAGACGCTTTATGCGAACACGCTTGCCATGGTCGAACAGGCGGTCCCCCGCTTCGGCATCAAGGTCGTCGCGGTCGACCTGTCCAATCCTCAAAATCTCGATGCCGCGATTACCGAGCGGACCCGGCTTGTTTTCTTCGAGACGCCGGTGAATCCGCTGAGCCGCATCCTCGACATCGCTGCCATTGCCGAGCGCGCCCACGCGCGCGGTGTAAAGGTTGCAGTCGACAGCACCTTCGCCTCCCCCGCGCTCCAGCGGCCGCTCGAACATGGGGCAGACCTCGTGCTCCACTCGCTGACCAAATACATCAATGGGCACGGCGATGCCCTTGGCGGGGCGATTCTCGGCGACGCGCAAACGCTCCGCACGCTGCACGAAACGGGCCTGCGCTACATCACCGGCGCAGCGCTCTCGCCCATGTCAGCCTTCCTGATCCTGCGCGGTCTGAAGACGCTCACGCTGCGCATGGAACGGCACAGCGCCACTGCCCTTGCGGTGGCTCAGGCGCTCGAGGCGCACCCGGCGGTGGCATGGGTGAGTTATCCCTTCCTCGACTCGCACCCTGATCAGGTGACGGCGCGAAAGCAGATGTCCCAAGGCTCGGGCATGTTGGCCTTTGGCCTCCACGCTGGGTTCGAGGGCGCGCGCCGGATGATGGACCGGCTCAATTTGATCACCCGGGCTGTCAGCCTCGGCGATGCCGACAGCCTCATCTATCATCCGGCAAGCCTGACCCGTGCTCGTCAGCCGATCCGCAAGGATGCGCATCTGGCCGATGGAGTCGGCGAGGACCTCATGCGTCTCTCGGTGGGTCTTGAAGACGCCGAGGACCTGATCGCCGACCTGCGGCGGGCTCTGGACGCCTTGTGATGACCTGTGGTCCGGCCAGTCCCGCGCTCGCGTACAAACCCGGAGCCTTGCCATGGCATTCCTGAGCGGCCTTTCCGCGTTTCCCATCACGCCCGCCGATCGTGACGGCCGCGTCGATACCGTTGCTCTGCGCAGGCTGATTGCTCGGCTTGGCGCCGCTCAGGTCGACTCCATCGGTCTTCTCGGCAGCACCGGCACCTACATGTATCTGTCGCGCGAGGAACGGCGACGGACGCTCGCCGAGACCTTGGACGAAATCGCCGGGCGAACGCCGGTCGTGGTGGGTGTGGGCGCGTTGCGCACCGATGAAGCAGTGAGGTTCGCGCAGGACGCCAAGGCCCTTGGAGTTGCCGCGGGGCTGCTTGCGGCCGCCTCCTACACCCCGCTCACTGAGGACGAGGTGTTCGAACATTTCTCGACGGTGGCGTGCGAGAGCGGCCTGCCGATCGTCGTCTACGACAATCCAGGAACGACGCATTTCCATTTCACCCCAGCACTCGTCAGCCGCCTGGCAAAGGTGGGTGGGATTGTCGCTATCAAGAATCCGACAGACAAGGGCGATGCGATCAAGAGCCATCTGGCCGACCAGAGGCGCACTGTGCCGGAAGGGTTCTCGATCGGCTACAGCGGCGACTGGAACGCTGCAGAGGCCATAATCGCCGGCGCCGACACATGGTACAGCGTCCTCGCCGGCATCCTGCCCGAGGTCTGCGTGAAGATCGTCACGGCGGCGCAACAGGGCGATGCGGCCGAAGCGCGACGGATCGATGCCACGCTTGCGCCGCTCTGGAGCCTCTTCAAGGAGTTCTCGAGCCTTCGCGTCGTCTATGCACTTGCCGAATTGCTCGACATTTGCCGTGCCGACCCCCCGCGTCCCATCCTGCCTCTGCCCTCAGCAGCGAAGCGCCAGATCGCCGCCGCGTTGGAACGCTTGCCATCGGATGTCAGCCGGTCAACAGCGAACCCGGCGGCCAGTGAAGGAACCTGTCATGTATGTACCCGCGCATTTCGATGAACCGAGCCGAGAAGTCCTTTACGAACTGATCGAGAACAGCGCACTTGGCATGCTGATAACCCATGGCCGGAGCGGTCTCGACGCCAATCACATCCCCTTCGAACTCGACACGTCACAGGGAGAAAACGGTTCCCTTTATTCCTGCGCGATTAGTACACGTGCCGAAGGAAAGGGCACTTTCTCGCTCGAGTGACTTATTTCAAAGGATGTGATCGCGTTTTGGCACATTCACGGCCCACATGCGGCAGCCGCTAACTCACCACATGGTGAGCAACCAGGAAACCTTCCGGCCTACACTTTCTCCCGGAGCGCGCGTGCTGCAGCAACCATGTTCATGAGGGCAGGGCGGACCTCCTCCCACTTGCGGGTTTTGAGGCCACAGTCCGGGTTTACCCACAATTGGGCATCGGACAGTCGCTCGCGGGCAAGCATGACGAGATCCGAAATCTCGCCGACTTCCGGGACCCGTGGTGAGTGAATGTCGTAGACTCCGGGCCCGATTTCATTCGGATATTTGGAGCTCGTGAAGGCCTCCAGCAGTTCCATCTTCGAGCGCGTCTCAATCGAAATGACATCCGCATCCATTTCAGCGATCGCGTCGATGATCTCGTTGAACTCCGAATAGCACATGTGGGTATGGATTTGAGTCGCGTCCTTTACACCCGTTGAAGCGATCCGGAAGCATTCGACAGCCCAGTCGAGATAGTCGTTCCAATCAGACTGGCGCAGTGGCAATCCTTCGCGAAACGCGGCCTCATCGATCTGGATCATCCTTGCGCCGGACCATTCGAGATCCGTCACTTCGTCGCGGATGGCGAGCGCGATCTGGCGGCATGCTTCGGAGCGGGGTACGTCGTCGCGAACAAATGACCAGTTGAGAATGGTCACTGGGCCTGTGAGCATTCCCTTCACAGGGTTTTCCGTAAGCGACTGGGCGAATTGCCACCAGCGCACCGTCATCGGATTGCGCCTCGATACGTCGCCGAAGATAATGGGGGGACGCACGTAGCGGGACCCATAGCTTTGTACCCAGGCATGCTGGGTGAAGGCGAAGCCGGACAGTTGCTCGCCGAAATGCTGTACCATGTCGTTTCGTTCGAACTCACCGTGCACCAGCACGTCCAGCCCGATCTCTTCCTGCCAGCGAATTGCAGCCTCGATCTCCTTCTTCAGGAAGGTCTCGTAGTCGACATAGCTCAGCTGGCCCTTCGCATGAGCGGCCCGCGCCCTGCGTACCTGCCGCGTCTGCGGGAAGGACCCGATGGTCGTCGTCGGGAACGGCGGCAGCCCGAGCGTGCCGGCCTGGACTCTGGAGCGCTCGGCAAAAGCGCTCTCTCGTCGCTTCATGCTGTCGTGAATGCTGGCGATCCGTCCCTCAACAAGCGGGTCATGGATCTTCGTGGATGTCACGCGAGTGGCGGCAGCCTCGGCAGACGCTTTCAACGCGCCTGCCACCGCATCCCTGCCTTGAGTCAGGGCCCGGGCCAGCAACACCAACTCGTCGGTCTTCTGGGCCGCGAAGGCGAGCCACGACCTGATGTCCGCGTCGAGTTTGGTCTCCATGCGCAGGTCGATCGGCACGTGCAGCATCGAGCAAGAAGGCGCGATCTCGACGCGGTCCAAGGGCCAGCCGGCGACGATCGGTTTGATGCGGTCGAGAATGGCGGGCAGGTTCGCACGCCAGACGTTGCGGCCATCGATCAAGCCAAGCGAGAGCACCAGATCCTTCGGTGCGAGCCGACCCACAGTTTCCAGTTGCTCGGGATGGCGCACGAGATCAATATGCAGCCCGGCCAGGGGCAGAGAAACCGCGGTTTCGAGATTGTCTCCCAGCGGCCCGAAATAGGTAGCCAGCATGATCTTCAGCTCGGGCGCGGCTTTCGACAGCTGGCCATAGGCGAATTCGAACGCAGCTCGTTCGTTCGGGTTCAGATCGAGGACAAGCGCTGGCTCATCGATCTGCACCCAATCGGCACCCGACAGCTTCAACCTCCGCAGGAGTTGCTCGTAGACGGGCAGAAGCCGTGGTAGGAGTGCAACGGGATCCAAGCCTTCGGCAGGCGATTTCGCCAGCTTGAGGAAGGTGACCGGTCCAAGGATGACTGGGCGTGTGTGAATGCCGAGAGCTTTAGCCTCGAGGAAGTAGTCGACCGGTTTCGTCGACGAGAGGGCGAACGTCTGACCATCGTCGAGTTCCGGCACAATGTAGTGATAGTTGGTGTCAAACCACTTGGTCATTTCCATCGCGGTTACATCAGGCCCATGAGCCGCCTGCTGGTGACCAGCGTGTCGACAACCCTGGTTGCCCCGCGCCATTGCGAAGTAGATGTCAAGTGGAACCTCGCCGCTATTCCAGCCGTAACGGGATGGAACGGCGCCGACCATGGCTGCGGTGTCGAGCACATGGTCGTAGAGCGAGAAGTCGTTCGACGGGATTTTCGACACGCCGCGATCGTGCTGCTCCTCCCAGCTAGCGGCACGGAGCGCCTTCGCGGTCGTGAGAAGGTCGGCAGCGGACGATTTTCCGGACCAGTAGCTTTCAAGCGCGAATTTCAGTTCTCGCCGACGACCGAAGCGGGGCACGCCGAGCGTGGCTACAGGAATTTGCTGAGAGACAGTCATGCCAGACCCCGATGGTTGGGGCGTCGGTGACAAGGAAGGCGCTAGCAGGCCGGCACGAACGGCAGGCTGCAGCGGCCACCGAGACACCCCGCCCGTGGACGTAATTCGCCGTGGCAGGTCTCCTGGCTCGCGGGGTCATAGCCTCTACCCGTCTTCCCAAGGCTATTCGCCTCAGTGACATGAGTGGGGTTGGCTCGCCGCTAACAGTTGCGGGGGCAGCGCCGGCATCGCACCGGCTTCCCTCTTAGCTCCGCTGCGGCAGCGCCGTACGGAGAACCACGACGCGGGAGACAATTACAACAGTTCGCTTCTTTGTCAACGCCGCATAAAGAAATGTTTATGTCGTTATGTTAAACGTTGGCATGTTCCAAAGGTCGCCTCGAAAGCGAAAACTGTGGAAGCCTTGAGCGGCCGGTAAATCAAAGCAATGACGCACGGCGCCCTTGTCCAGGAGGATAGGAGTTCGTCGGCTCCCGGCGGCAAACATACCGGCAAGCGCCGTGGTGCTGCTTCCCGCATCATGCGAACGCCACCTCGGCATCGAACTTCGGCTTCGAGGTTCCGACCGCTTCGTCGGTGATCTGCTCGCGACCACATCCGGCTCAATGGCGAGGCTATTGCCCATGTGGAAACTGTTGGCCGTGATGCCCTCGGTGATACGACACAACGATTTCGGGGGGAGCACCCGAGGCCCGGCGCAGCGGCCTGTTGCGAAGTGATCGAGGCCAATGTCTCGAACTGCGTGTTCGCAGCCCACCGGCTCAAGGTAACCCGGCTCAAACCACCGGGCCAGCTCAAGTCCTGTCCAAATGGGCCTGAGCGGCAAATCGTCGTGCACGCGCACGGTTTGGCGTTCGATCTTGCGATGCGTCTTGGGCGGACAATCGCCACGGTGCAGCGCGCAGAAGCGGTTCCCCAATTGGAAGCCGAGGGCGGTGAGGGCAAGCCAGCGCCACGGGCGGAGGGGGACTTGGACCTGTTTGCCCTGCTGGACCACAAGTTCGCGACACAGGGCCTCAAGGAGAAGACCAAGAGTGATTGCGCGGGACCTCGCCAAATCATCAAAAGCAGCGGGCAGTGAAAGTTCGGCGCCGATTGACATGGAGATAGCCATCGCGGCGGACCCCCAGGCGGACCGCAAGCCGGAATACAACCGGGTGCAGGCGGCCAAGCTCGTCCACAAGATGGCGTCGGGCACATACCGGCGATGGGAGAGCGGACCGTGGAGTGCAGGAACTTCACGCCTATCCACGCTCCCGTGGACGTGTCCTGCGGCACATCGGCAGCGATATTGAGGAGGCAGTTGAGCTTCTGGTCGAGCACTCTTACCTGCCACTACCTACGCTTAACGTCATCTCGTACTGAAAACGCACCACGCAAGGTCGAGATGTAACATGCGCCCTTCGTGGATGGTTCTAAGCTTCCTCGGGCGCGGTCAATCTGTGATAACGGTCGCTTGGAACCTCCATCACCGCGACGCGATCAAGGTTGGCGTATCGCGCTTGGTAGTAACCTTCTTCCTCCACTTCGGCGAAACTACACTGGGGAACGTCAAAGGTCGCAGCTTCCAATCCGAAGAAAGTCGTAGCGGTTTCTTCATCCAAGAAGTTCCACTCATCTTCTCGGTCGTCATATGTGACGCGAACATAGGAGGCCATGCGCACGGCTTCCTGATCACCCATCTCTGCGATGATGGCATCGCATTCTTTCTTCAGCTTTCCTGAAACCTCACCCTTATCCCAGTCATCCAAAGCCCGATAGATTTCTGGATGATAATACTCTGGCATCTCCTCTACATCGTCACCGATAAGCTCAATGGTGCGGACATATTGCGGATTTATCAAGAGTATTTTGTTGTCAAGGCTCCAACAATACAGCCATGGCCTGCTTGTGTTATTTCTACGAAGATTATGAAGTTCCTTCAATTGACGTAAAATCGATTCACGCGCCTTTTCATCGATAGGATATTGGCGGTTGCCAACAGTCGTCTTGATTCTGAGCGTGCCGTATCGCGTTTCGGCATCGGCAATTGCAAACGGGCTCGTGCGCCACTCCTCGACATCAATCTTCCAGCCCAGCAGCTCCTCGACCGTGCATTTCAACGTGAGACAAAGGTCCTTGATCTGCTCGACGTTCAACTGCGTTTTGCCTGTTTCCCAACGGGCCACAGTCTGTTGCGTCGTTGCCATCTGCTCTGCCAAATCTTTTTGAGTCATGCCCAGTCGAACCCTAAGCTCTTTCATGTTCATAACTCACCTCGCGTGTTCAACACACGCATTGTGGATGAATTAATCTAACACGTCAAGCGTGTTCAAAAATCGCAGCATGTGTTTTTAGGGCGTCTTCGAGGCTCCCGCAGCCGTTCGTGACCACTTTGCGCAAGACACAGGGCTGGTACACAGCACGAATGGGCGATCAAAAATTACTGCTGAAATTCAGATAATTATTGTGGGCGAGTCTGGATCTCTCTGATCGACACGATAGTCGATCATCACCATGATCGGACCGCTTCGTGGCCGCAGGTCAAGTTGCAGCGTCGGTTCGCTGAACTTGTTGGTCGGATCCAGATTGAGCGTTTCAAAATCCGGCTGACGCAGAAGGATGCCCATCAGTCCCCCAATGACAAGAACCAGCTGGCGGACGAGCAAGGCTCCCGAAACACCTTGGACATCCGCCAGTTCGCCCCAAAGCCAGCTTCCCGCCGCCATGCCGCCGTATGTGGCCGTCTGATAGAGAGAGGGCGCGTCCAACCACCCACCGCGGCGCCGAAAGCTGCACTGTGACCTTAAACAGCGAGAATGATTGAATCCAGGCCGCACCGGCTGGCATGAGGTGAGACAGCTCAGCCCAACGTGCTCGCTCCATGCCCGAAAGAAGCAGCTGATCGCCAATACAAAGAACGCACCGCGAATGACCCATTCGTTGGAGAGAACTTCTCGGACCCGCCCGATGAGGAGCGCGCCGCAAATCGCTCCCAGGCCGAAGAAGCCGAGCATCACGCCGTAGGTGACTGCGGTCCCTTTGATCTGTTCGCGAGCGACCAACGGCAGGAGAGCCAAAATGACAACGGCGGTGAGGCCGAAAATGAAACTCCGGCACATCACCTTGAGAAGGTTCGGCGACAAGAGCACGTAACGGAAGCCCGCCGCCATCGCACTGCCGAAAGCCTCCCGCGGCAGCGCTTGTCGTGCCCGTTCGGCTTTCCATCGCAACAGCGCAGCGATCAGAGCGAAGTAGCAAAGGACGTTGAAGAGGAACGCGAAGGCCGCACCGGCTGTGGCCACGATTATGCCGCCAATCGCCGGCCCGATGCTGCTTATGAGATTGTAGCTCATGCCGTTGAGCGCAACCCCGCTTGGCAGGTGTTCGCGAGGCAGGATATCTCCCATGGAGGCTTGCCAAGAGGGATCGTGCAATGCCCAACCACAGCCGATTAGGAAGGTGAGACCCAGAAGGGTCCAGGGTGTCATTCCCCGCATAGGTCAGGAACGCCAGGAAGGCGGATACGCAGACCATCAGCAGTTGCGCAGTCAACATGATCCGGCGACGGTCAAACTTGTCCGCGAGCGCTCCCGCCGCGAGCGAGAAGATCATGTAGGGGAGGGTGGTCGATGACTGGACGAGCGCCACCATTCCATGGGAGGTGGCGATGCTCGTCATCAGCCAAGCTGCCGCCGCACCTTCCACTAGGGTGCCAAGGTTCGAAATGAGTGCAGCCGACCATAGCGAACGGAAGGTCTTGTGCTGAAAAGGAACCAGTGAAGATGTTCTCTTCGCCATTGTGGGAAGCTTCGGGATCGACCGCGGGGCTGGATTTGGTTCGCCTCACTCAACCATGGCCTCGCCATACAAGCCAAGCTGCCACAGTGGCGCGCCTGCTAACCCAGAAAACTTGGCGGCCTTAACTACCCCCTGAGGAGTGTCTCTCGACATTCCTCAGGGAACTCGACGCGAATGTCTGCAATATCCGCTAAGCGGGCAGAATTTCTGCGACAGCATTTGCTGAAACCCTACTTTACAACAGTGTGGCGCTTCCGGCCGAGCGAAAGCCGGATCGGGAGGTCTTGGGAAGATATCATTGTATCAACCTCGACAACGTTGCCGTTGATCCGCACACCTCGTCCCGAGATCGCCCTTCGCGCTTCCCCTTTGGAGGAGGTCAATCCGGCGCGTACCAGCAAATCCACAAGGGCTACTCCGGCCAACCCCTCGGCGTCATTTAGATGAAGCGTCGGTAGCCCCTCTGCGGCTTCGCCCTGCCCAAATGCTTGGCTAGCCGTGGCCTCCGCCTGTTTGGCGGCGTTAGTTCCATGTGCCAGGGCCGTAGCTTCGTTGGCGAGACGTTCTTTGACGGCGTTTAGCTCGCTTCCTTCAGCCTGTCCAAATCGCTCGATCTCGTTCATCGGCAGATCGGTGAAAAGCTTCAGAAACCGAACGACATCAGCGTCTTCCGTGTTACGCCAGAATTGCCAGTAATCGTATGGCGAAAGGCGATCTTCGTTGAGCCACACAGCTCCGGCAGCCGTCTTACCCATCTTGACACCTGAAGGAGTCTTCAGAAGCGGCGTAGTCACTCCGAAGACTTCCTTTCCATCCGTCCGCCGTATCAAGTCGATGCCATTGATGATGTTCCCCCACTGGTCGGCTCCACCCATCTGCAAACGGCAACCGGTCCGGCGGGTTAGCTCAAGGAAGTCGAACGCTTGGAGGATCATGTAGTTGAATTCTAAGAAGCTCAGATTCTCCTGCTTTTCCAGCCGCGACTTCACACTGTCGAAAGAGAGCATCCGATTGACGGAGAAATGCCTGCCGACGTCTCTCAGCATGTCGATCCAACGAATGCTGTCCAGCCAGTCGGCATTGTTCACCATCACGGCATCCGTCGGGCCGTCTCCGAAGACAAGGAGACGGCCAAAGACCTTTCTGATCCCTTCAATGTTGGCGGCGATCCGCTCGTCCGTCAGCATCGGCCGCGCGTCCGAACGGAAGCTGGGATCGCCGATGCGGGTGGTCCCACCCCCAATGAGAACGATGGGTTTATGGCCAGTCTGCTGAAGATGACGAAGCGCCATGATCAGAAGAAGATGGCCGACATGAAGACTGTCAGCCGTCGCATCGAAACCAGCGTAAGCGGGTACGATGCCTGCTTCAAAGGCGGCATCGACACCCGGCAGGTCGGTCCCTTGATTTACATAGCCGCGCTCAATGAGCGTCTTCAAAGCCGCCGAACATGGTTTGGAATGACCGGTTGATAAATCGGGAAGTGCCATAGGGAATCCTCCTGGTATTGCCGCCAGGGGGTCCTCTCAATGAACAAAGCCGCCTGACGGCGGCTTGTTTCAAGGCATGATCGAAACGCGCCGCTCCTTATGGAAGCGTCGCATAATAGATTGCAGCGATGAGCGCGGACTTGATCATGTGCCGATGCATAAAGGACTTTATCCGCACCTGCAAGCAATCTGAAATGGCTACTTCGGGGAGCTGCCGAGCCTCTGTCGCGACGATTTTGCAACTGACTTTTGCACCGTCGCAGAACTCAACTTTTGCGACAACATTTCCTGCTTCCCGCTTTCCTTCTGATGTCGAGCCCAGCGCGCTTCACCTGCGCTTCGCTGCAGCCGGTCAGCTTTGCCGTCCTGCTGATACTGTTGCCGCCAGACCGGAAGACAATAATGCGTTCGTGTGTCACCAAGTCAGCTTGGCCTCCGGCGGGGCGGCTTATCCGGATGACTGCACGCGATCAGTTGCTGGTTCAAGACAGGGAAGAAGGCCTGCATCGCCTTTGCCGATGTTCAAGGTCAGTTCAATGTGGGTAATTTTCCGACGCCGTATTGCGCCACCGGCAAAAACGGCGTGAATCCTGAAACCTACGCCTGCAATTGGTGTGAAGCAGGCGAAAAGGGCTGCAGTGGCGGCGATTTCATCGAGGAAGGTTTGCGGCGGCGGCAGCGACACCGTTTTCTCGCGTCAGCAAATCCCGCCAAACCATTACCACCCCAATTGCGACCACGATATTCAGGGGCCGTACCGGAACCACGAGGGTCCTTACCAGGCGTGTCTCGCCACGCAAACCACCACCCACAATGGCATGGTGTTTGGCCTTAGAGCCTGACCCGAAACTCGGTTTTGGGGGTGGAAGCGGTTGAGTGGCCCCGTCCGTTGTGATTCGCTTGAGTTGTCTAGACTTGAACGGGATAACGACATGGGTTGGACGGAGACCACCCGCCGGCGATATTGCCGCGCGGGGCAGCGAGATGCAAACGCGTTGACGGACAGGGAATGGGCGTTGCTCGAGCCGTTCCTGCCGGGAACGAAGACAACGGGACGACCGCGGACGACAGAACTTCGGGCGGTCGTGGACGTGCTCCTCTACATCGCCTGGACCGGCTGCCAATGGCGGGCATTGCCGGATCGGTTCCCGCCGGTCTCGACGGTTCAACGCTAGTTCTATGCCTGGCGGGACAACGGGCTGTGGAAGACCATCAACTTGCACTTGGTGGCTGCGGCACACCTGGCGCTTGGTCGCGAGGCGAGCCCGAGCGCCGGTGTCATCGACAGCCAATCGGCAAAGACCACGGACGTTGCCGGTTTGCGCGGTAACGACGTCGGCAAGAAGGTCAAAGGCCGCAAGCGCCATATCATTACTGCCACCGAGGGACACTTGGTCGGGCTGACGGTGCACACGGCCGACATCCAGGAAGGCAGTCGGCGTCATCGCCTCCATTCGACGGCTTTCTCCCTGGTTGCGGCATCTGTTCGCCGACGGCGGCTATGCCGGAGAAAAACTGTCGCAGGCACTGGCCAATCTCGGCACATGGACCATCGAAATCATCAAGCGCTCCGACGCGGCCAAGGGCTTTGAGGTGCTGCCACGACGATGGGTCCTCGAGCGAACTTTCGCCTGGCTGGGACGTTGTCGCCGGCTCGCCAAAGACTTCGAGGCGACCATCGCCAGCGCCGAGGCATGGATCTTCATCGCCTCGATCCGCCTCATGCTTCGCCGCATGGCAGCTCCACGTCGTGCGTCGAGTTTCGAGTCAGGCTCTTACAGGCATGCGCAGGACGCGCGAAGCCGCTCAAATCTCCCCAGATGGGTCAGCCATCGAAGACCGGCATCACTTGCCCGTTGAGCGGCTATACGATAATGCTCCGCGCTAAGCAGCAAGCGCCAAAAATTCGAGCGGCGACTTCATTCTCCTATTCAGGAAGGAACTATGAGGCGGCAGACGCGACCATTCACCGTGGAAGTCAAACAAAAGCGCAATTATCAAAAATCCGCACGTTCCATCTGGGGCAATTTCGACATCGCCGCGGCGATGGCCGAGACAACAAAGGAAGTCGAGCCGTTAAATCGTCAGCTTGTTGACTCTACTGTAGTGGCCCTTGATGCTGAACCTTTGCAAAAACCGCGAGTGGAGCATTTCATGGCCAATCCCCTGGAAACCGAGTCGGCAGTAGTTCCTAGCGCACCGGCAGACAAAGCGGAAACGCCAAAACCGAAGACGAGAGCGCGGCGGTCGAGGAAGCCAGAAGCTGAGGCGAGCGCGCCTGCCCGCAAGGAGGGCGCCAAGCCGATATCCGCGACCACTGAAGCACCGCCGTCAGCGCGAACAGGCCGAAAGAGCTACTCCGCGAAGGATCGTGCCCAGAAGCTGGCGCAGATCGAGACCTCGATCGGCGGCGGCGCTACTCTCAAGAGCGCGGTGAAGCAAGCCGGCATCTCGGAACAGACATATTATCTTTGGAAGAAGGCGGCGGCGCCGGCGGCGGACAGTGACGGGCTGAAGGATCTCGTCGCGCTCGAGGAAGAAAACAAGCGGCTAAAGAGCCTGCTTGCCGATCGTCTCCGCAAGGAGAATGCGGAACTGAAGAAAAGGCTCGGGCTGGATTAAGGAGGCTGGGCAGCTGGTTCTTGGCTCGCCACCTACAGCAATCCCACCTGCTCCGCCTCTCGGCGCAGATTTTGCCGTGGCCTTGGGCCGATTTGCTGGATGACCAGCCCGGCTGCCAGCGAGCCGAGATCGCCGCAATCCTTGAGGCTGCGGCCTTGCGTGTAGCCGTAGAGGAAGCCGGCGGCGTAGAGGTCGCCGGCGCCTGTCGTGTCGACCAGCTCGCGGATCCCGGTCGCCTCGATGGTGACGGTCTCGTCGCGGCGCACGATGACCGAGCCCTTTTCCGAACGGGTGACAATGGCGATCTTGCAGTCCCTGCGGATCTGCGCCAGCGCCTCGTCGAAGGACGCGGTCTGGTAGAGCGACTTGATCTCGTGGCTGTTGGCAAAGACGATATCCACGGTGCCCGAGCGCATCAGGTCGAGGAATTCGTCGCGGTAGCGGTCGACGCAGAACGAGTCCGACAATGTCATCGACACTTCGCGCCCGGCGGCATGGGCGAACTTCGCCGTCTGCCGGAACGCTTCCTTGGCGCGCGGCGGGTCCCACAGATAGCCCTCGAAATAGGTGACGGCGGCGCCCGACGCCTTGTCGGCCTCAACATCCTCCGGGCCGAGCTCGACGCAGGCGCCGAGATAGGTGTTCATCGAGCGCTCGCCGTCCGGCGTGACGAAGATCATCGAGCGCGCCGTCGGCGGTTCGCCATCGAGCGGCCTGGTGTCGAAGGCGACGCCCTGGGCATGCATGTCATGCGCGTAGATTTTGCCGAGCGCGTCGTTGGAGACCTTGCCGAAGAAAGCGGCGCGGCCGCCGAAGGAGGCGACGCCCGCCGCCGTGTTGCCGGCGCTGCCGCCGGAGGCTTCGATGGCCGGGCCCATGCGGCTGTAGAGCAGTTCGGCGCGCCTCGTGTCGATCAAATTCATCGCGCCTTTGATGATGCCGTTGGTCTCCAGGAACGCCTCGTCACACTGGGCGATGATGTCGACGATGGCATTTCCGATACAAAGCACGTCATAGTCCGGCATCAATTCATGTCTCCGCCAAAAACCCACCGGCTTTCTGCCACGCCGGGCGCGGGCGGGTCTGGCCAGTGGGAATGGGCTTTGCGCTTGCCAATCCGTTCGGCGCCAGCCCTCACGGGGCGGCAAGTCCTGCCTCGCGACGCAATTCGTCGGCCCTGTCTGTCTTCTCCCAGGTGAAATCAGGCTCTTCACGGCCGAAATGGCCATAGGTCGCGGTCTTGCGGTATATAGGGCGTAAGAGATCAAGCATCTTGATAATGCCCTTCGGTCTGAGATCGAACAACTCAAGAATGAGGCGCTCGATCCTTCTTTCCTCAACCTTCGCTGTTCCGAACGTGTTGACCATGACAGAAACCGGACTGGCCACGCCGATTGCGTAAGCAAGCTGCACCTCGCAGACGTCCGCAAGTCCGCTAGCGACGATATTCTTTGCGACATACCGGGCCGCATAGGCAGCTGAGCGGTCAACCTTGGACGGGTCCTTGCCCGAAAAGGCGCCGCCGCCGTGACGACCCATCCCACCATAGGAATCGACGATGATCTTGCGTCCAGTGAGACCGCAGTCGCCGCGCGGCCCGCCGACTACGAACCTCCCCGTCGGGTTGACCAGAATTCTGATGCCTTCCGTCTCCAGGTGGGTCGGCAGGACAGGCTTTATGATTTCCTCAATGACGCCCTCGCGGACCGTCTCTTGCGAGACCTGCTCGTCATGTTGGGTCGATACGACGATGGTATCCAGGGCGACCGGGCGCAACCCCTCATAGCGCACTGAGACTTGGGATTTCATGTCAGGACGCAACCAGCCAAGCTGTCGTGCTTTCCGGACATCTGCCTGTTGTTTCGTCAAGCGATGAGCGAGCTGGATCGGCAAAGGCATCAGAGTATCGGTTTCGCGGCATGCGTAGCCGAACATGAGGCCCTGATCTCCCGCTCCCTGTTGGAGGTCCTGCCCTCGTCCCTCGTCAACGCCCTGGCTGATGTCGGGCGACTGCTCGGTGAGTGCATGAACGACGGAGCAACGCCGGCCGTCAAAGCCGACGGCCTCGTTGTCGTATCCAATATCGAGAATCGTATCGCGCGCAACTTGGCTATAATCCACCTGCGCGTCGCTGGTAATCTCGCCAGCCAGAACGACCATCCCTGATTTTACCAACGCTTCACAGGCGACGCGCGCCTTGGGATCGGTGCGGAGGATGGCATCGAGGATGGCATCCGAGATGTTGTCGGCCAACTTGTCCGGGTGTCCCGCGCCAACCGATTCGGAAGAGAACACGAACTGCCTAGCCATGAAATGCCTCGCTTCGGGTGTTGGAGTTGTATGGGGCATTTTGCTTAGCCCACCTTACCTGTCGGTGAGGCCCGGGACCTCGAACGCAGCGCACAAGTCGGCAACGTCTCTTCGCACGCAGGCATGGAGATCTTCGTCTTCTGGCTCGCCGGAGGACGGAGTCCATGAAGCCAGCAATTTGCACGGTTTCCACATCGCGCAAGCCCATTGACGTCACTGCTGGCGCCCCCAGGCGAATTCCGCTTGTGACCTCAGGATGGCGCGGGTCCCCCGGCACCATATTAAAGTTCGTAATGATGCCTGCCTTCGCTAACCGCTCGGCATAGGCATTGCCTGATAGTGGTCGTTCGCGAAGATCAAGGATTAGCATGTGATTGTCAGTGCCCCCGGTGACCAGGTCATAACCTCGGTCCAGAAGCGCGTGGGCCAGAGCCTTGGCATTTTTGACAATCTGTTGGCCGTAACTGCGGAAGGACGGGTCTGCGGCTTCCCTCAAAGCGACAGCTAGCGCCGCGATAACATTCATATGGGGGCCGCCTTGCAGTTGAGGGAAGACAGCGCGATCTATTCGTCTGGCGAAATTGCATTTGCCCTTCGAATGATACTGCGCTTGATAACGATCTTCATTCCTTGACAAAATGAAGCCACCGCGGGGACCGCGGATCGATTTGTGGGAGGTGCTGCTGACCACGTCGCAATGGCGCACGGGATTCGGGTGCGCTCCCGCGGCAATCAGGCCGCTGATGTGCGCAATGTCGGCTACGAGATAGGAGTTCGCTTCCAGGGCGATTTCTGCCATTGCCGCGTAGTCAAAGACACGCGGGTAAGCAGTTCCGCCGACCCAAATGAGCCGCGGCCGTTCCCGCTTGGCTGTCTCGCGCAAGCGGTCATAGTCAATCTGCTGTGTCTTTTCATCTAGTCCATAGGGGACGCGTTGATAGTCAGTTCCGGAAAAGTTGATGGCCCAACCATGAGTCAGATGGCCCCCTTCCGGAAGGGGCAAGCCCATGATCTTGTCACCGGGGCTCAAAAGCGCGCGGTAGACAGCCTGATTGGCCGGCGAGCCGGAATAAGGCTGGACGTTGGCGTGTTCGCTGCCGAATAACGTGTTCAAGCGCTCAATGGCGAGGTTCTCAAGCTCATCGACGATCTCGTTTCCCGCGTAGTAGCGCGCAGCGGGGTACCTCTCGGCGTACTTGTTCATGAAAATCGAACCGGTTGCTTCCAGCACGGCCGAGGAGGCAAAGTTCTCTGAGGCGATGAGCTTAAGGGTCGTCCGCTCCTGCCGCTCCTGTCTCAGAAGCAGTTCGTGAACGCGGCAATCAACCGCGGCCAATCGAGACCGTCCGTAAGTGTCGCGCGGCGCGATGGCGCCGTCGGCGGAGTTGTACATGGTGGTTTCGCGCTCCAATTCGACTGATCTATTTCACGGTCAAGCATGCGATCCCCTTCGACGGCGCGTCTTGTGTGGCTTCGAGCCGTTGAAGGTCTCGTTTGTGATAGCCATCGCCGTGGGGCAGGAGATCAACCAACAGTTGAACCAGCCCGCCGTCCTTACCTCCTGCTTTGAGATGGTACGAGCACCACGGACGTTGTTCGTTGCAGTAAAGAAAGTCGGCTCTGGCCAGCAGCCGGACGTGTCGTACAACGTGCTCACGACGCAGACCCAGAATCTCCGCTAGCTGGCAGACAGTTAGGTCCGCATGCGCGCAAAGGCCTAGGATTCGAAGGCGATCTAGATGCGCTGCCGTCCGAAGGCGACTGACCAGTGTCAGCATTGGGCAGGACCAAGCCACTTGGAAAGCCTGGGCACTCGTCCTACTGAATTTGTCATTTCGCGTTCTCCACAGATGTTGCAGCTTTCGAACGAAATAATATGGTTGCTTGTCCACCGACCGGACAATCTCGGTGGCCGTGAAGATACTGTTTTGAGCCAATATGGCTGTGTCGAACAAACAAGATGGGCGCTGTTCTTGCCATTGCCTTTAGCCGAAATTGCACGCAGTTCGGCGGGTCGGAGAATAAGCCACGGTCCGGACTCCACTGACTCAAACGTTGCAATAAGCCTACCATTCACAGCGAACCGGAGTTGCTAAGAGTCTATGAATTTCCTTGAAGGATCTGTTGCAACGTTTGCGCAGCCCGGTCTTGCTCCCGGCTTGCAGCGGTCAATCTCGTGCAGACTGACCGTGATGCAAAGATGACAAGGAAGGTTCACTTTCAATCCGATCTTCTTCCTGGCCAAGTGGTGCGTAGTCTCATAACTGTGGCCTAGACAAAAGCTGGGCTAATCAGCGGTATGATGTCGTTAGCGTGGTTGGGCCACCAGCAGGTCGACGCCAAGATCGACACGCGCAATTTCCCGCGCTACGAGAATGTCAGTGACTGCGCGCTCTTCCTCGGGCGGTCTGGCTGCGCCGTCTAGAATCTGAATGCATCTCGCGCCGACCCGTTCAGCAATGAGCTGTTCGGCTTGCCGCATTGACGGCGAAGCAAGCTCAAGTACGTTTTCGCGCATCTCACGCGCCGCCTCGCCGACTTCCGCAAAACGCTTCTCGGCGAACTGCTCCCTGAAGAGCGCAGCGAGATCATCAAATGTTTGAACTTTGGTGGGCTTGGGTTTCGAGCAAAAATATCCAGTTGCCAGTCCAGGTTTATAGGCAAGGCTGTGCGCTTTGTCGTCTGGCAAGGGCCCAATATCCCCTGGTGAGACGAAAATGGACTGCCGTGCTACGGTTGCTCCAAATAAGAGCGGTCGAAATCGCTGATGTTTGCGATACAAGGAGCCGCATAGAAGACGTTTGACGGATAGCGCGCCTCAAACCGAAGAAGCAGTTCATGCTGACGCGACACATCCCTGCGCATCATCGCAATCCGAAAAAATGGTATCGACAAACCGGGACAATGTCCGCTCGCAACCTCAAAGGCAGTTCCTCGCTTCATCAGCTCCGGAAGCTTGTACTGGAAAAACAGCGGAACCCCTGGGAAATTGATGCGGATGTCAAAGCCAGAATGCCCCTCCTGTATGAGGTTTGGAAAGACCGGCGCGCCTACAGGTGCGGCTGACGATGACCGGATAAGGTTTTCGGTGAAGGCATACCCAAATGAGAACTCCATGTAGCCCACCTTCATTCAATTCTGCTTTCGTGCTGAAGTTTATCCTGGCTCTTTGCCTGCAGCCGAGCAGACTCTATAACAAAAAAATATGTATACTTGCGAGATAGTCTGAGCTTATCGATTCCTCGGATAGATATTTAAAGAGCTCACCCACTCTTCTGGCTGCTAGAATGGGAATGGGAAGCTTCTGGTTGATCTGGGTCGAGTTCCAGTTGATTTTGGTAAGCGACAAAACCTCCTGCGCTATCTCAGCGATTCCCGGCCAGATCGCCGATAAGTTTCGGGCTTCGCGAACAGAGCCAGAGTGCGTAGCCGATATCTTCAACCGGGGCGGCGGCTTCTCCCTCGCCAGTGCCGAGCGCGATCACATGCGTTGCGCATTCGGCCAGCGCGCCGTCAAGGCGCCCCGCTTTCGTCGCGCTGCCGTAAAGGTCCAGGAACCACGCCAGCGAATAAGACCAGTCGGCAGGCAAGTCCTGCCCATTGTGATCCCTTGCGACGACGGCCACGACGGCCTTGCGGCCTTCGGGCGTGCGGGGCTCTATCCCAAGGATCGGGTATAATTCGGGTGTCGGCTGCTGAAGGATACGCGCCGGCACGAGCGACAGTGCTTTCTCCAGCGAGGGAGGAAAATCCTCCAGTTCTTCGGCCAGCTCGGCAGCTTCTCTCCTTCGTCCCTCGCGGCGCGCTTCTACATATTCTGCCGCAACCACGGCAATGGTGCGCTGCGCCCGTTCAGCGGTGCTGGTGGCAATCAGCTCGGCCGGAATGTCACCATCCTTGATCGCCCAGTGCGTACGGTGCTGTTCGAACTGTTGAATGCCCAGCCGGTCCGCAATTCTCAACACCGCTGACCGGTCGAGAAAGGCATGTTTCGGATCGGGCTCGAAGGTGAAGGCCAGTTCGTGTCCGCGCCGAACGATATTGCGTATGCGGCTGTGCCGGACCACGCGCGCGTGCGGGCCTCCCGCCCCGACTTCGTACATCAAAAGCGCCGGGATTTCCTCCAGCCGGCGCAATGTTTCAGGGCGCGAGGTCGATAGCCTCGGCCTCGGCGCCGCTAGATTCCTTGAACCGGTCAATGGTTGACGTGAACGGCGGCGTTTCCCACCACTCGCCGTGGCCCGAGACAAGCAAGTTAAACATGGCACACCACCGACCTCACGCCGCCTTCTCCATAGACCACTTCACCCGTTCGGCGAGAAAGGCGGCGAACGTTTTCACATTCATATTGCCGCGCGCCTCCTCCAGCCCTGCGAGGTAGGCCTTCCGGTCATCGACTCTGACGACTGTCCAGGGGTAACCGCCTGAAGCCAGCATCGCGTTCATGAGGAACCGCGCCATTCGTCCGTTGCCGTCCGGATAGGGGTGCACATAGCCCACAAGCCAATGCCCCAGCACGGCACGCACGGAGGCCTCCTTCTCCGCCTCCAGCAGGTCGAACAGCTCATTCATACCATCGGCCACCGCTTCGGTACGCGGCGGCACCTGCTGCGAGCCCCGCAGGTACACAGGGTGATTGCGATATCCCGCAAGCGCGCTGGCTTTGAGGATGCCGGCGGTCACTGACGGCGCGAACAGCTCCCGGTACCACTCCCGGTGAGTGTCCCGCGTCAACGCGCCGGCTGGCTTGCCGTTGATGATCGCGGCAACAGAGTCTTTGACCTTCTGGAATGCGAGGTAGTAGCCACGCGCGGCAAGCGCATCTCGGTTCTTGCGGTCCTCTTCATCAATCTCCGGATTCCAGCTCCCCTCGCGCACCCGGTCGATGAGTTCCGGGGTGACGCTGTACCCTTCTATCGACAGCGAATGGTAGGCGTCGCTTTCGTAGATATCCTCGACGAACTTCATATAGGCGTCTTTGTCGGACGGCAGTCCGGGTGCCTTCGGGAATATCTCGATGATGGCTTCGCGCTGCGATTGCCAGATCGCGCGCAGGCGGACGACCAACGGCGGTACGCCCGCCGCAATAGTTGTCACTCCAATTTGTCCCGCGAACGGATCGGATTCGCGCACGTCATAGCCGGCGGCTTTGAAGGCGGCCACGATTTCATCGGCAAAGGAGTCGCGTCCTACGCGACGGAAGGCCCCCGCAAGCCGTCCCGCCACGGCGGAATGGCCGCCATCAAGCAGCAGGGCCAGAACGGTTGATACGTCGCGCACCGACGCCATGGCGATCTGCATCTCGATAGGGGCGCGCTGGAAGAACGCTTCCGGCACCCGGGTAAGGGCGGCCTCGACAGTGAACACGCGCTGGCCGTTTTTCTCTGTCAGTTCGGCCGGCATCTCCTTGACCTTGAGGTCATAGAGCGAAGTGCCGAACAGCAGGTCGATTTTGTTATTCGTGCCTTTGGGGGTGTTCACCACCACCTGAGGCGGAATAGTGGGCGCTTCCGCGTGCAGAAGCAGCGACTGCTCCGGTGAGAGGAACCAGTCCTTGCCGAACCGGTCATTGCAGTAAAGGGAGCAGAACTCCCAGAAGCTCGCGTACCAAGGGGTGGTGTCTTGCTGCCGTGCCTGCGGGCCGGTCGATATGAGCCAGCCTTTGATAACATCGCGCAGGAACCCGTTCTGCAGCAGCCGCTCCCGGTGGACGCGGGTCAGCTCATCTGATTTGAATATGCGCCGCCCACCCTCCTGCAGCTCTTTGAGGACGGCCAGTGATAGAGCGAGTTTTTCATGGGGCTTGGCCATGGCCGTGCCTTTGCAACTTTTTTAGAGCTGTGCGATTACAAGTATATAGTGCTGATAGGCGACAAGTCAATGATGCTGTGGATTTGCAAGTTTTTTAAGTCGTGCGATAACAAGTTTTTTATGCGATAATCGGCAAATGCGATCGTTTCCATAGCCGCGCGAAGGATCGTTACCCGGATGGGCCGAGACCCAGCTCCCCCGCAGGCTACGCAGGGGCTCGGGGCGAGCCTAGAGCCTGGCCCTCCGAAGCGCTTCGAAGGAGGACGCGCCTCTTTGAAAAACTCGCCCGTTGTGCATCGTGGGTACCCGTAAACGCGAATTCTCAAAGGAAAGACGCTCCTTACCTCTCCCTCCCGCCACGATCATCACGGCCGCGCCCGCGCTCACTACGCCGCGACGCCCGCGAGATCGCTGCACGCATCTGATCGGCCACCAGACCGGGTTGCAGATGAAGGATGTCCGTGACGCTGTCGTGTGTTTGCACCGTCACCGCAGTGACGGCAAGGCAGCTGCGCACGCCCATGGAGGAGAGCGTCTCGATATCGCGCGCGATTCCGGCACCCCCACTGGAGTCCGATCCGCCGACGACAAGTACATGCGATGCCTGCCTCAGCGCCCTTTCATCCGTTAGAATGAGCGTTCGAAACGCAGGATTCCGCCGACACTGCTCTTCTTGTTGGCGTTGGTCCAGTTCACGTTGGAAGCGTCCACCTTGCCGACGGCGAAGTTGCCGTAGCGGCCATAGTCGAGTTCCGCCGTAACTGTGAAATCTGGAAGAAACGCATAGGCGACGTTTGCAGCGACACCATGGTTCTTGAGCTGATCACCGGAGAGCTGAAGGTTGAACGAAGTTGTCTCGTTGAGCTTGTAAGTGGCGCCAGCCCAGAAAGCCCAGTTCCCGCCCCAACTCTTATAGAAGCCGCGACCATGAGCGTCGATGGCGTTCGTGGAGTCGTCGTTGAGCTTGCCGTTGGAACCGTAGCCGAGCATTCCGAACAGCAACAGTTCGTTGGTGACATTGATGTCGACACGGACCTTGGCGGCCACCGATTCGTAGTTGCTATCATAAGCGGCAACGCCGGTGATCGCGCCCCAGCCATGTGTGTATTTCAAGCCGCCGACTACGTGCGGTGCGTAGCTGTCGATTGTGCCGACCACGCCCGAGCCTTCTTCGAGCGAAACCACGGCCGAAAAGCCGTTCCCGGCGTCGAAGTAGTACTGAACCACATTGGTATCGAAAGCGCCGTACGGAACCGGCGTCTGGTTGAGTACGTCACCCGCGCCGCCAATAAACATGTCGAAGGCCGACCAGTCCTTACCAACTCGGAGGCCACCAAGCTGAATCCAGGCGAAAGTCAAGGTGCTGTCTCCGTTGAAGGCATAGGACCGAGAACTGTCCGAAACCGAAGTGTGGCGGTTGCCGAAGTTCATGCGGGTTTCGGTGTAGGTCTTCAACGTGCCGAGTTCGGTCTCCTGGCCGGTCCAAGTTTTCAATGTGAAGCGCGTGTTGTTTTGCCATGTGCCCTGATGCTCACCAGTCCTCACATCCGAGGTTCTTGCGTGATCAACCAATCCGACATGGCCCAAGCCGACGTCGTAACGGACATAGCCGCCGATGCGCACGCAGGTCTCAGTGCCTGAAATGTAGACGTAGCCCGAGCCGTAGACGTCGCAGACTTTAACGTACTCAGTCGGGTCAGGCTCGGCAACGGCGGTCACGGCGTGAGCGTCGGAAACGGCAATCAGTGCCGCAGTTGAGCCGAGGAGGAGGCTCCTAATGTTCATTGTTGATCCCCGTTCAAAGAGTAAAAGGAATGGACGTCAGTGATGAACTCTTGCTAAGGAAACAGTGATAACGATGCGCATTGAGTTGAAATTTGAGGCAGTTTGATGCGCTCGTCACGCCAGATATTCATCAGAAATTGAGAATATGATTGGGCGTTATTGTTACAAATATGCGATTGTTATTACAAATATAATAATCGCCGAAACGACGCCATCCAACATTTCAGTACAAATCATCCCCGTCATCTCCGCTAGTTGTGGGCGGGCCGTCACAAAGGCTTCTACTGCAAATGACGTGCCATCCTGACGACGCAGCTGCGGCTTGAAGCTCAAGTGTGCCGGCGGACCTTGGTTCGCTCTTCCTTCCTTTTTGCCTTGCGGATCAACCCAAGCACGAACGGCAAACGTTTCGGCTACGGTTCGTCTGTTCGCTTCGCGACAGTTTCGTTCAATGGCGACAGCTTTGTTTGCTGTGAGCCCCGACGTTGAGACATCCCGCGGCGGCACCGCTCGGTACGACGCCGTCATTTTGGCGAGCGCGATGATCGGTAATCACGCGCTGACGCGCAGCCTTGCCTCCACCACGGAGTCAGTAGGCGCGCCGGCCTTGGCATTGCGGCCGACCTGACGGTCGCGTCGAGCAGCCTCTCGTCCTGATAGACGGCGCGCCACAGCTAATGCTTCTTGCCAGCAATTCACACAACGAGCTCATCGAGATGCCAGAGATCACTATGGGGCTGCGCTAGCTGGCGAGCAAAGTCTGGTCCCAACGCCGTGTTATCTCGTTGGATGCGGCAGCCGCGCTCAGCAGAATCTACTCGACCAGGCGCAGGCTGAAGGGAAGGGATGGTGGAACCAAACGGTGCGCGTGAGGGTCGCGGCGGGAACAGCCATGGCCAGTCGCTGACCTTCCAGCCAAGACTGAACGGCCGCTATTGCTGAGAAATACAAGTTTCGAGGCCAAAGCGGAACGGACTGACATAGCGCAAAGACACAGGCGAGCGCAGCGGTAAGGTTGGCGGTTATCAGCATGGGACGGTAACTGTTGCAGACCACAAAATATCGCGAGGCCGGCCTGCCTTGGTACACTATCTATCCGACTGTGTCAGAGTTCTCTGGGGCGGTCGGCGCCGAGGCTTATGAGGAATGGCTCAGGAACCTGCCGGCTGACGATCCGGTGTCGCTCTATTTCCACGTTCCGTTCTGCCGATCAGCTTGCTGGTATTGTGGCTTCCCCACCACCATCACCCGCCATGATGCGCCGATCCTCAACTATCTGGCGGCCCTGCGTGACGAGATCCGTTTGGTCTCGGAGCGAGCGCCGCAGACGCTGCCCGTGAGCGACATGCATTTCGGCGGCGGAACGCCGTCTCTCATAGGACCAGCCGAGTTCCTGGCTCTGATGGAGTTCCTGCGACGCCGCTTCGCTCTCACGAAAACAGCCACGGTTGCCGTCGAGATTGATCCGCGCACGTTCACGGCCGAGATGGCCGAGGCCTTAGGAGCAGCCGGCGTGAACCGTGTGAGTCTCGGCGTGCAGAGCTTCGATCCCATTGTTCAAAAAGCAATCAACCGGGTTCAGAGTGAGGCGCAGACGTCGGCTGCCGTGGAAATGCTGCGCCGGCATGGAGTAAGCCGCATCAACTTCGACCTCATCTTCGGTCTCCCGCATCAAACGGTGCAGTCCTGCGTCGAGACCGCGAGGGCGGCGGTCGCAATGCGCCCCGACCGGCTTGCGGTGTTCGGCTATGCGCACATCCCGTCGCTTATAAAGAATCAGCGCCTCATCGAGGCGGCAGTTCTTCCGGGCAGCGCTGCCCGCGCTGAACAGTATGCGGCCGTGGCCGCGACGCTGATTGCCGCCGGCTACCGCGAGATCGGACTCGACCATTTCGCCTTGCCGGACGACGAGCTCGCGCTGGCACAGAAAACGGGTCGCCTGCGGCGTAACTCGCTGGGCTACTCGGCCACCACCTGCAGAACCCTGATCGGTTTCGGCGCGTCGGCTATCGGCCGCGTCGGCGAGGGGTACGTCCAAAACGAAGTTACACGGGATTCCTACATCCAGCACATCGCAGCTGGCCGTCTGGCGACGTCAAAGGGCTATCGCCTCACCGACGACGACCGCGTGCGAGCCGCAATTATCGAGCGACTAATGTGCGATCTCGAGGCCGATGTGCAGGCAATCTGTGCCGCCCACGGATCTGATCCGATCCGTCTTCTCGATTCAGCTGAACGCTTGGCGATGCTGGCCGAGGACGGGATAGTGGACTTCGAAAACGGTTTTGTCCGCGTACGGCGGGAGCATCGCTTTGTAATTCGCGCTGTCGCTGCCGCGTTCGATGCTTTTCTCGATCGGGATGGCCGTAAGCATAGCCACAGGTGAGGGCAAGCATCCAACCGGAAGCTAAACCCGACGCCCTTGGCCGAGGCCTGTCATGAAGCGCGCGTCAAGGATGCGAAAAGCAGAGCTGATCCGCCTATTTCATCTCATCTTCAATGACATCGACCTCGTGGCTGCCACCGAGGCGTTTCCATATTGATCGTGGTAGGTGCGGGGCATCTGGGTGTTTCGCCGTCAGCGCATGAATATCCCCGCCATGTGATGGGTCAGGAAATCGCGGTGGCTGCAATCAGCCCGTCCATCGATGACAGACCGCGGCCACGCCGCTTCGCGAGGCCCGTCAGGTCGCCCCAGG
Organism: Mesorhizobium sp. M0208; assembly: GCF_040322015.1. Lineage (NCBI taxonomy): Bacteria > Pseudomonadati > Pseudomonadota > Alphaproteobacteria > Hyphomicrobiales > Phyllobacteriaceae > Mesorhizobium > Mesorhizobium sp. M0208. Next base: position 27,935 of record NZ_JAMYSP010000055.1, read on the forward strand.
CCAGGGCAACCAGTTCGTCCACGGGCAGGACTCTCGGCTCGAAGCGCTGCGGCAGGTCCCGGGCGAGCCATCCGGCCAGTGCGTCACGTTTCCGACCTTTGTCCATGAGGGCAGCGCCGCGCCGGATCTCGGCGATCGACACAACGCTGATAAATGAGCGGTCTTCATCGAGCCCGTCCATCCATTCCAGCACGCGCGCGTCAGGGCTCGGCCTCGTCACCTCGGAGAGGACATTAGTGTCGAGCAAGAGCCTCACAATGGCAGACCATGCGGTTCATCGCGTAGCCGCTCGATGTCCAGTTCGGCGCTGCGCAGCGGCGATGCGCAGCGAGTGCCCAGAAAACAGCAGCCAGCTCCCCTTTCCGGAAGATCGGGGCGGACGCCACGCAAAAAGCGCCAATCCTTAGCGCCGGCGGTCTGTATGTTTGCGCGCTGGCGGCTTTGGTGTACTCCTGTGCCGTTTCGACGAGGCTTCCAGCCGGACCGGCAGGGGAGGAGGCTTTGGCGGCGCGGCCGGCACACGGCCCACCTCGAGGACGAGATCGACGATGTCGGGCAGATCCTCGGTCGCCTCACAAATCGGTGAGGTCGTCGGGACACCGTCTTCCACTTTTGTTGATCAGCCGCCTTCCTGGCCATGTTCCGAGACAATAAGGCACCCGTGCGCCGCCGCCTCGATTAACCCAAGACGCGCAAGGATCTTTTGCCGGAGACAACGAGGTCACCATCCTGCGGTGCCGCGTTGCGTCACAGTCGGCATGAGATGTGCAAAGTGGACCGTCGTCAAACGTCAAACAGAGGCGTTGGTGACTGGACTGAACGACCAGAACGAGCTGCTTGCGCCTTTCGGACTTCACAAAGTTCGAAAATGGCGTCCAGGGCATAATCGCCGCTTGTCAAAATGTTTGCGACAAGTCCGGTGAAAGCCTACCGAGTATCTTGTGCTTGGGGGCGGTTAGTTCCGATAAACTAAGCGGCATACACATGCTAATCTATTTGATTTACGGGCCGACCTGCAGCGGCAAAACAGACGCGGCAATCCAAATTGCACGAGAGACCGGATGGCCGGTCATTGCGCTGGATCGTGTACAATGCTGTCCTCAAATCGCCACCGGCAGCGGGCGTCCCTCGGATTCCGAACTGCAATCTACCCAGCGGATCTACTTGGATTCGCGCCCGCTAACCGCGGGCATCATCGACGCCGAGACCGCCCATCGTAAGCTGATAATGCAAGTGGATGAGCGTAGTTCCCAGCCGGGGCTCATCCTCGAAGGCGGTTCGATCTCCCTTCTCAATTTAATGGCGCGAAGTCAGCATTGGGACGGCGCTTTTCGGTGGCATGTAAAGCGGTTGCGGCTCGGCAACTCGGACGCCTTTCTGGAGAGAGCCAAGCGTCGGGTCACAGACATGTTTGTCACAAGAGAAGGACAACCTTCATTGCTGCAGGAACTTGCGGATCAGTGGAAGGAAGATGCAGTCCGTCCCACTTTGGAAGACCTTGACGGATATCGTTGCGCCATTCATTTTGCGAGAGAGCACAGCTTGGCAATCAGCGAAATGCCGTGCCTTCGCAAAGAGCTCCAACAAGATCTTGTAGAGGCGATTGCGAGAGAATATCTCGAATATGCGCGTTGGCAAGAACGCGACTTTCCAGAATGGCAAACTGAGTGAGCAAGCCTCCCCGGACCTCGCCTGCGGTGCGGGCACGGTAGCTCCTGAGAATTGCGCTAAGTGGTTTGCTGAAGCAAGCTAGCACTACTTTGGCAGATTTTTAGCGGAGAGGGTTCTGCGGCAGTGGGGACAACGGATTGGGGGCGGCTGCGCGAGCGCGGTG
>NZ_JAMYSP010000056.1:0-26073 GCF_040322015.1 Mesorhizobium sp. M0208
GGACGCGGTCGGCGCGGTCGTCGACCTCTTCACCCCAGCCGAATGTGCCAACTACTTCAAAGCCGCAGGATATGAACCGGATTAAACAGGACGTGCTCTAGATTAGACTGGACCAGGCGCATAAGCGTCGGAGGCGTAGCCGTCGAAAACGAATTCGTGTTTGAGGTTCCGGTCCGCGGAACAGCAGTTATCCAGAAATGGAACTGACTTTGAACTGTTTCGCTTGCCCGGTTGACAATCGAGGGGTCCCGTTCGGCGATCACCAAGCCTTTAAACTGCACGAGCTGTAAGCCCGTCCGTAAAGCACCCTTACCTTTAGTCGTAATACACGACACGGTCCCGTCCTTCCGACTTGGCGCGGAAGAGCGCCAGATCGGCCGCCTTGATGAGGTCATTTGGCGTGTGGTTCTCATCAGGCACCATGGTTGCAACACCGACGCTGATTGTCACCCGCTCAGAACCGTGTGGAATGCTCAAGGCTCGCACGCTCTGCACGAGCCGCTCGGCCATAGCGCCCGACTGCGCCTGCAAAATATCGACCACCACCACGACGAACTCTTCGCCGCCGTAGCGCGCCGCGAGATCGGTCGAGCGGTTGCAACTGCTTTGGATTACACTGGCGACCTGCTTCAGCACCTCGTCGCCTGCCATGTGGCCATAGGTGTCGTTGTAGCGCTTGAAGTGATCGGCATCGATCATAAACAACGACAGCGGGCTCTTCGTGCGGACCGCGCGCTTCCATTCCGCCGCGAGATATTCATCGAAGTAGCGCCGGTTTCCCAGACCTGTGAGACCGTCAATCCGTGTGAGACGTTCCAGCTCGAGATTCGCACGCATTAATTGCCGCTGGCTTTCTCGCAGGGCCCTGTATGCCTCCTCTCGCTGAACGTGGTCAAGATAGGCCCGGGAGTGATAACGGACACGAGCGACCAACTCGATACGGTCCGGCAGTTTGACCAAATAGTCGTTGGCTCCGGCCTCGAATGCCTCGCCCTTGATGGCCGGATCTTCTTTACTTGACAGCACGATAACGGGGACAGAATGCGTCGAGGAATTCTTTCGGTATTGCCGTACCAAGTCCAGCCCATCAACGCCCGGCATGACAAGATCCTGCAGGATGACCGTTGGCTTCACTTCGTCGGCAACTGTAGTCGCTTTGAGCGGATCGGTGCAGAAGTGGAAATCTATGTCCGGCTGGTTTGCCAGCGCGCGCCGGACCGCTTCACAGATCATTATCTGGTCATCCACCAGCAGAACCATTGACGAGTAATTGTCTGCCAGGGGTGAGACGAGATTGGATTTGCCCGTCATAGAATAACCTTTCAGCAAGATCGGCCGCACGCCTCGATTAGGCGCGGGGCGATTGAGTCAAGTGGTAGGATCTCGACAGCGGCACCGATGGCAGCGGCGGCTTTGGGCATCCCATAGACCGCACTCGACGCGCTGTCTTGAGCGATTGTCAAATGCCCTTTGTCGCGTAGCAGCTTGAGCCCTTGGGCACCATCTCTACCCATGCCCGTGAGCAAGACACCGATCACGACACCCGGCCACCACTGCGCGGCGCTCTCAAGGAATACATCTACGGAGGGACGGTAGACGTTGTCGTGCGGCTTCGGGGTATAGCCGAGCTTGTGGGCTGACTTGAAGACGAGATGATCAGCCGTGGCCGCAATTAGAACGGTGCCGGCCTCGGGCTCATCTCCTTCGCGTGCAGGACGGATTGGAAGTGCCGCATGCTGGCCGAGCCAGTTTGCAAGACCGGGTACGAACTGCGCATCGAGATGCTGTACGAGAACTATTGCGGCCGTGAAATTGCTCGGAAAAGCGCCGAGGATCGCGGCAACAGCTGCCGGCCCGCCCGCAGACGCGCCGATGGCAATAAGGTGCTGTGCCGATGACACAGACGGGGGCAATGTCCGTGTGCCCCAATTTGAAGACGGCGCGTCACGTACGAGTTTGCTGATCGTCGTTATCTTCTTGATAATAAGCTGTGCGGACCGTCCGGACCCCGGGCCGTCAGAGCCGATCGAGGGGATGTCGACCGCGTCAAGCGCACCATACCCCATTGCTTCATAGACACCAGGAATGTTGGCCTCAATGCTCGCCGTGACCAGCAGAATCAGGCATGGCGTCTTCGCCATGATCCTGCGCGTAGCCTCGACGCCATCCATTTCCGGCATCACCAGGTCCATGAGGATCAGGTCCGGGAGGTCTCGTTGGCAGGCCTCTACTGCCTCACGCCCGTTAACGGCGATCCAGGCCACCTGATGTTCCGGGGTTGATACAACCAATCGCCGCAGAAGCTCGACCGCAAGAGGCATATCGTTGACGATAGCGATCCTCATTGATGGATACACACGCTGCGCCTCATTCTGTCGCCTGGCCGATCAGGTCGACGACTGCATGGAGCAGTGTCTCGTCGTGGAAAATCCCTTTAGTCAGGTAGTAGTCCGCGCCGGCGTCCAGACCTCGCCTGCGATCGTCTTCGCGATCTTTGTACGACACGATCATGATCGGGGTGTTCCCGAGCCGGCTGTCCTTCTTCATCAAGGTCACCAGTTCGATGCCGTCCATGCGCGGCATATCAACATCGGTGATAACAAGATCGAATGGTTCAGACCGTATGGCGTTCCATCCATCCATACCATCAATCGCCACCTCGACCTCATAGCCGTTATTGTCCAGCAGCTTGCGTTCGAGCTCACGTACCGTCAAAGAATCGTCGACCACCAGAACGCGCTTGCGCCTCCTAAGATCGGGGCTGGTAGTACCCCGCCGCAAGGTGCGTAGGCCGCCGGATGACGCGAGCTTGTCTACTGATCGGATCAGATCGTCGACATCAACGATAAGCACGGGCGAACCATCTTCCATCAACGCCGCCGCGCTGATGTCCTTGACCTTGGCAAAGCGAGGATCTAGCGGCCGGACCACCAACTCGCGCTCGCCCAGGAAGCGGTCGACAATCAACCCGTGGGTTTCACCGTGATCACCATTAATCAGAACGACTGAAAGTTCATCGGCGTCTGCTTGCGGCTCAGCGCGGTCAAGAACCTGGTGCGCGGTGACTAGTCCGATCTGTCGATCCTCGAAGCGGAAATGCGGCCGGCCTTCGAGCAGTTCGATGCGCGTGCGCGGCAACTTTATCGTGCTGGCGATGCCTGCGAGCGGGAAGGCGTATGGCTCTCCGTCAATGTCGACGAGCAGCGTGCGGAGCACCGACAAGGTCAACGGCAGCTGTAGTTGAAATCGGGTTCCGAAGCCGAACTCTGAGGAGACGGTTGCGAGGCCTCGGACCTGCTTGGCCATCGCCTGTACGGCATCGAGCCCCACGCCGCGTCCGGAGATGTTGCTAACCGTCGCTTTCATCGAAAAGCCTGGCAGAAACAGAAATTCGAGCAGTTCCGCTTCGGCAAGTCTGCCGACGGTCTCCTCTGTCGTCAGGCCGTGCGCCACGACCGTCTCGCGCAGCTTGTTCAGATCGATTCCCCTTCCGTCGTCCGCGACGATTATCTGCAGCAGGCCCGCATTGTGCCGTGCTTCGAGCCTGATGACACCTTCTTCCGATTTGCCGGCTGCTATACGTTCGTCGGTCGTTTCGAGCCCATGGTCGACAGCATTGCGGAGGAGATGGCCGAGTGGTGCCTCGAGTTGGTCTAGGATGTCGCGATCGATGCCAGTTGAGCCCCCGACGATGTCTAACCGCACGTTCTTCCCCAAGGTTCGGCCAAGGTCGCGCACCGTCCTTGAGTAGTGCCGGACGCCATCCTCGAAGGGGCGCATGCGACTCGCCAGCGTTTCGTCATAGAGTCGATTCGCAAGGTCAGTGGCTCTGCGGTCAATCGAGTCCAATTCGTCAAGGCGCTCTGCGAGGAACGTCTGGCTCAGCCGAAGTTTTTGCAGCGCCTCTGCCAATGCTTGCACCGCCCCGTCGTCCTTAGGAATCTCGGCCAGTGCGTCGCCTAGAACGTCGAAGGCAATGGCGAGATCCGACTGAATCCGTTTCAGTCGAAGTAGGCCGCCCGTAAACGGCCTGAGGCGACGAGCCTCCATCAGGGACTCACCGGCAAGCCCTAGTAAGCGGTTTAGACTATCGGCCGTTACCCGCACCATACGGTCGGAACCGACGCCGCCATAAGGTTGAAGAAGTGGTTCCGATCGAGCGAGGACGCCCGTTTCCTTTGCCGAAGAGGCCCACGGCGCCTCCTGCGGGGCAGCATTTGAGCCGGCGAGCTCCGTCTCTGATGCTGTAAGCACCTTGGCTGTCGATGGGGAGGATGCCTGCTCAAGCGCCAGCAGAAAACCGGCTATTTCCGGTTTGGCGCTCTCATCGGCCGAGGCAGGCTCACTCGCTATGGATCCGAGGAGATCGACGCCTTTCAAAAGTGTATCGATGTGCTCGCGACTCAGGCTGAGACGCCCCCGCTGTGCGGCGACCAGGCATTCTTCCATCGCGTGCGCAACTTCCACCGCTGGCGTCAGATCGACAATCCGGGCCGCCCCCTTCAGCGAATGGGCAGCCCGCATGCAAGCGTCGAGACTCTGGGCGGACACGGGATCGCGTTCGAGCGCTAGCAGACCGGACGTCAGGGCCTGCGACTGCGTCTCCAGTTCGGCCCGAAAGAGGTCGAGCATCGAAAATTGGCTGTAGTCCGCGCCGCTCATGCGATAGCTCGATCGAGCATGGCCAGCAGCAGCGCCTCGTCCAGACAACCGACCGCGCCCCCTCGCCACGAGACCATGGCTGCCGTCATGGTCGAGGACGCCTTGCCAACGGTAGCAGGCACGGCAAGCTGGTCGCTCTGTTTGAATCGATAAATGCCGTGCATTTCGTCCACAGCAAAAGCGACGCGCTTGTCGCTGTTGCCGACGACGATAAGACGCGGAAATGCCTTGGTCCGCGTGTCCTGTACCCGCGTTTTGCGATCGTCTACTCCGAGCAGTTTGGCCAACGAAACGCAAACCAGCAATTCGCCTCGAACATTGACGATGCCGAGGACCGCACTGTTCCTGCGGTGTGGCAGCGAATGGATACTACGAGGTTCGGCCACTTCTTGGAAGCAGCCAACCGGAAGCGCCAGCCATTCCTCGCCGAGACGAAAGACAACGACCGTCTGAAATGCACTGCCCTCGGCATTCCCGACTGGTTCATCGGTCCTTGCCTGGGCAAAATGTCGGGCCCACTCGTCCCGATAGCCGGGCGGCAGCGGACGGTTCAGGAGGTTCCGTGCGATTTCCTTATAGGTCGGGCAGTTCCGGCAGTGGAGATGCTGCTCCAGTTCAGGGCACGATCTGTCACCACGAACGCCTATTTGCCGCCAGCAGTCGCCGATGGCGATGTCCGGCACCGATGATGCGCTACCGGGCTCAGCTGACGTCAAGTGCCGCTCCTTTTCCCAATCCGACCGAGCCGCCCGGTGAGTGCCTCGGCACCGGCGATGTCACCCTGCTTGCGAAGCAGCAGCGCAAGATGCGCGAGGGCTTCTTGATGGCGGGGTTCGAGATAGAGGGCCTTGCGATAGTTCTGGATCGCCTCGGAACGCGCATCTTCTGCATCCTGAGCTAGCCCGAGCAGATAGAAGATTTCCGGGGAGGGACCGTATTCCCCGAGATGCGTCAGCGCGAGTTCCTTTGCTTCCGCAACTCGTCCGGCATTGGCGGTGCGTTCTATAGAAGCGAGGCTTTGGGCCGCCCGCTCGGACGGGTGGACGGAGCGCTCCACTGTCGCTGCATTACTGGAGGCCGGCCGGATCGGGCTCAGCACTTTGCTGACGTCAGAGATAGGAGCAGGGGTGGCCGGACCGAAGCGCGACTTGGAGGGTGCAACCGTCCGGGGCGCCTTAGCCGGCTCCACGTTCGTGAACGCAAATGCCATGGGTAATCGCGCTGAAGCAAAGCCGTGCAGAATCGGAAGGCCTGATTCCGCTGGACCGACGAGCAGCAGGCCATCTGGCGCGAGGAGGGTCTTCAGACAAACCAGCGCGCGGTCTTGCAGGTTTCGGTTGAAATAGATCAGCAGGTTGCGGGAAAAAATAATGTCGTACGGTGCCAGCCCATACGAGGCCGCAGGATCAAACAGGTTGCCAAGCCTGAACCGGACTTGCTTCAGGACCCGCATCTCAGGCCGTAGTCCGCCTTCGGCCGCTTCGAGATAGCGCCCTCTGAATTCGAGAAAATCGCCGCGAAATGAGTTGCGCCCGTAGACCGCGCGCTCCGCGGCCGCGAGGTTGCCCGTGCTCACGTCGACTGCGTCAATCTTGAAATCCTGTGCTCCGAAACCAGCATCGAACATGGCCATCGCCATCGAATAGGGCTCTTCGCCTGTCGAACATGGTAGGCTCAAGAGCATTACGGGTTGACCCGGCCGCATGCGCGCCCGTGCATGACGCGTCATTGCAGTGAAAGCTTCACGATCTCGGAAGAACCATGTCTCCGGTACGACAACCGCGTTGATCAGTTCCTGGAGCTCGGATGGGGAGCCAGCCAGCAATTGCCAATAATCTTGAAGCTCACTGATCTGGCAGGCTGACATCCGCTCCCGGAGCGCGTGACGGATCACCGACAGACCGACAGTGCCGCTGTCCAGTCCAATCTTTTCCCTCAGTAGCTGTTCGACCGCACCAAACATCATGAACTCATCGCGACCTGACGGAACAGCGTTTCGCGAATGTCGTCAGATAGCAGCGCTTCGGCCCTGACCCACTGGACAAGTCCTCTATCGTCGGACGCCACGGGGCCCAAGTAGGGCGGAGTTCCCGCCTCCATCCCGGACGGCGCGAAGTCAGAAGGATCCCGCTTGAGCATATCGGTCGCTCGTTCAGCAACAAGCGCAAGCAGGTGGTTCTCACCATCCTTGGTTGGATAGCGTATCAGAACGATTCGTGTGCTCAGCACCAGCGCCGAAGGGCGGCCAAGCGCAAGCAGGCTGAGATCGATCATGGGAACGGGTAAGCCCCGGCAGTTGATTAGGCCTACTACGCCGTTCGGCGCGCCCGGCAGCCTTCTCACGCCGATGTAAGGCAGGACCTCTTCAACCTGCTCCATGTCCAGCACATACCGGTCGCTACCTATACAGAACCCGAGGAATAACATTGTCGTCCTAGCTCGCAGGCACCTCTCGCAGCGCCCGCAGTTTGAAACGGGAAATGCTGCTGCGTAACCCGCCCGAAACCTGATTGAGTTCGTCGATCGCGAGCGTGGATTGCTGGAGGGATTCAACCGTCTGTTGGGCAGCTTCGCTCAATTGTATCAGCGTCTCACTGATCTGCCCTGCGCCCGTTGCCTGGGCCTGCATTCCCTCATTGGCCACTTCGAACCGTGGCACCAAGCCCTGGACCTGCTGAATAATCTCGTAGAGTTGGCCGCCGACCTGCTGCACATCTTGCATGCCACGTCGGACCTCCTCGGAGAATTTGTCCATGCCCATGACGCCGGCTGCGACGGCGGATTGAATTTCCTTGACCATCTGCTCGATGTCGTATGTCGAGACGGCGGTTTGGTCGGCAAGCCGCCGGATCTCCGTTGCCACGACCGCAAAGCCTCGCCCATATTGGCCCGCCTTTTCAGCCTCGATTGCGGCGTTTAGCGAAAGAAGGTTGGTCTGGTCGGCAACCTTGGTGATCGTGGTCACCACCTGATTGATATTGCCGGCCTTCTCGCTCAGGATCGCAAGTTTGGAATTAATCGCGGTGGCGGCTTCCATGACGTGCTGCATGGTTGCCTCCATGCGTGCCAGCCCTGCTTGTCCGCCGGTGGCCAGCGTGGCGGTTTGCTCGGCGACCGCAGAAACTTCGCTCATCGTTCGTACGAGCTCATTGGAGGTTGCCGAGATTTCCTTCGCGGTCGCTCGGATTTCGGTCGTAGTGGCCGCGATCTCATTTGCGGTTGCCTGCTGTTCCTTTGAGGTGGCGGCCACCTCGGTTATCGATGTGTTGACTTGAATGCTGGATTTCTGAACCTGGCCTATCAGCGTGGTGAGATCATCGGCCATGGTGTTGAAGCCCTCAGCCAGCGTGTCAAACTCGTCCTTGCGCTTCAAATCGAGGCGCCCGCTGAAGTCGCCCAGGCGCATTACACGGACGAGATCGACCAATCGGCCAAGCGGAACACTAACGGCACGGAATAGAAGATAGCCGCACAAAAGGGCCAAACCGAGTGCTACGAGGAACCCGGCAATCAGGCCCAACTTCGCTGTGCGGACGATCGAACCTATCTTTTGGGTCGAGCTGTTTGCCTCTCCTCTATGGTCCTCGACCATGGCTTGCAGAGCCGATTGCAATTTCCGAAAGATCGGCTCCACGTTGTTCTTGATGGCCGGGCGCTCGTTGGGGATCTCTCCCTTCGCCAACGCGGCACGACTGGCATCCAGTACGGCGGCTTCGGCTTGGCGGAATTGATCGGCGAGGTCCTTGACGACAGCGTAGTTCTGCTTGTCCAAATCGGACTCAATGGTCTCTTCATACTCGTCCATCGACCCTTGCAGGGCGTCGCGGTTCGCCTTGATGGTAGCCTCGAAAGCCCGCTTGTCGGCAGGATTGTCCTGAAGAGCATATTCCTGGAGAAGACTATGGGCATCCATCTGTCCCATCATGATCTGGGTGCTGTGATAGAGGTCCGGAAGAGTTTCCTTTTCCACGCTGGTCGCTTCTTGCTCCGTCTGGAGAAACCAAACGTATGTAATGCTGGCCATAACCGACATGACAACCAGAACGGCCGCGAAACTGGCGAGTATGCGGCGGCGTATCGTCAAGCTGTTCATCGGGCTCAGTTCCGCCAGGGCGCTAATTGATTTGTTGGCACGACTAGCCCAGCACCGCGTTGCGACTATGCCGAACAGGCGAGATTCATTCGAATCGCGGAATCTAATGTTGGAAACGTTTCTTTTCCGTTCACGTCGCGCCCACAAGCCGCCTGCGAACGGCATGTACGCGTCCAAACCAATGGCCGATCGCATCGGCCGCAACTGGAAAGTATCTCCAACATCGAGCGTGGCAAGCAACTCCCTCCATTGAAACGCTCGTGAGTCGCGCGTGTTCTCAGCGACGGATTGCTTCGAAGGCCTGGCAAAGGGGGCGCGCTGTTTCGCGCGAGAGCGCACATAGCTCCAGGTGGAACTCCTGGAAGCGCCGTGCAATTGGCGCCTAGGCTTGTCAAAGTGGAGCGCGTGCAGGTGAGGCCTGCTTGCCGTGCACGCTTTGGCGCAAATCTGATTTCATTTGTCGCGGCTATGGCCGTTAGCCTACCCACGAGGGCGAAACACTCGCAAAGTCAATCATTGAGACTGGAAACGCTAACCCGATACGCGACTGGCGCCGCCGGTTGAAGATAGGGCCAGCGACCAGCAGCGTGCTCGCCGAGTGCGGCCGCGGGAGCTTGTGCCGGCCGCGCCAAGGAGCGGATATATCAAATGGAGCGAAATTCTTAGCCATTCCTTCATCCATCTTTTCGTTAAATACCCCATGGAAATGGGGCGCATTATATCGAGGCGGTTGGTTCGGTGTTTGCGACGAGGCGTCGGGACGAGCGGCAACGTTGCTACTATTTTTGCCCTATCGTTGCCGATTGTCGTCGGCGCAGCGGGTCTCGGTATCGAGACCTCCTACTGGTATTTTAGCAGCCTGAAATTACAGGCGGTGGCGGATGCGGCAGCCTATGCTGGCGCTTTGGAAAAGGTTTCGGGATCTGACAAGCCAACGATAGTCGCCGCCGCGACACTGTCAGCGACGACGAACGGCTGGGACCCGTCAACAGGCACAATCGAAATCTTCACGCCCCCGTCCTCTGGCCCGAATGTCGCCCAAAAGGCCGTCGAGGTTATCGTTCATCAGACCCTCGATCGTTTTTTCACATCGATATTCACGCAAAACGCGATCGGCGCACGGGCAAGAGCGGTGGCTTTTATCACTGACGCCTCAAAGGCCTGCGCTTTGTCGCTCAATCGTTCCGCCCCGAGAGCGGCGCTGTTTTCCGGCAGTTCGACCATAAAAATGACCGGCTGCTCCGTGATGTCCAATTCCATTGCCGCCGATGCGATCAAGCTTCAGGGATCGGCAAACCTTCAGGCCGACTGCCTGATATCGGCCGGCGGTGTTTCGTTGAACAACCCTGTGACGACTGTTTGCGCCAGCCCGATAACCCAGGCCTTACCCGCTGGTGATCCCTTTGCCGACCTGCCGGCGCCACCAGCCACAACCCCTTGTCAAAACTCGAAATTGTCGACCCTGAACCCCGGGACATACTGCAGCGGGCTGAGCTTGAGCGGCAATGTTGCGCTCGCGCCCGGCGTGTACGTCATTCAAGGCGGTGATTTCAAGGCGAACGCGAACGCCAATGTTTCCGGCACCGGAGTCATCATCTATCTGGCCGGCAGCTCCGGCGTCAGCATGAACGGCAACGCCACCGTCAAACTTAGTGCACCCACGTCGGGCACGTATTCCGGTGTCCTGTTTTACGGCGACAGAGGTAACCTGACGGGATCGAACACGTTCAACGGCACGGCGGATTCGCTTTTGACCGGCGCTCTGTATTTTCCAACCCAGGACGTCAATTATCTCGGCAATTTTTCTGGCAAGGGTGGTTGCACGCAGGTCGTCGCCGGTACCTTGCAGTGGTCCGGCAACACGAGCATCAGCCAGGATTGCACGAGCCTTGGAATGCGAGACATTCCGGCCACGCAATCGATAAAGCTTGTCGAGTAATCTTCGTGGCACGGTTACCAGCCCGGATGTTCGGGAGCGATTCGGGTATTGCCTCGGTGGAGTTTGCGCTGGTTGTGCCGATCCTTTGCCTGGTGCTTCTTGGCATCATTGACGGCTGGTCTTTTGTATCAAGCGCGTTGTCGATGCGCGCGGGCGTGAAAACGGCGGCCAATCTCGTGATGCAAGGGGCAGCCGACGATGCGGCTACCCAGACCGTCGCCCTTTCGAGCTGGGAAAATCATCCCGATGACGCGCAGGTGACACTGAGCCGGAAATATATGTGCGGGATCACCGTGGTCGATCTATCTGTCCTGTGCGACAGTTTGAAAGCTCCCGCGGTTTTCGTTGTAATACAGGCGACAACCACCTGGTTCCCGCCCTTCAGTTTTGGCGAGTTTTCCCTCTCGCGCGAGCTCAGCCAGCAACAGGTGATTCGTGTTCGCTAAAGGGAGAGCCTTCATACGTGGGGCATCAGGCGGAGCTGCATTGGAGTTCGCGCTGATCGCGCCTATTCTGATAACGCTTTTGATCGGCATCTTCGCATTCGGCTGGGCTCTGAATGCCATGTCGAGTGTTCGGTACACGCTGGAAACGTCCTCACGTGCGCTGCAAATGAAGAACTCGCTAACCGAAGCAGAGATAGAAGCGATAGCCACGGCAAAATTGCTGAGTTTGGGATTGAGCGACGTCGACGTAACAATAGCAATCGACGCCCCCAGCGGCGGCTTTCGAATGGCACATCTGACCGCCAAATATGCGTTCGTGATCGAGTTCCCGTATTTCGACCGGTATCCGATTAATTATGCGACAACCGTCACGGTTCCGTTGATTGGAACATAAGGCTCATTCTAGTCGGACGCCGCAGCTAGTTCTCCATCAAAAAACCTGCAGCGAAGCCCTTCCTTGCCGCAAGGTGCTTCACGCGGGCTTTGATCCCCGGCTTGACCCATTGGGGTCGCCGGCCGCTTTGGCAAGCCCTTTGGTAGGAGGCCGGCATGCTCCTGAAACGTACTTCCACGACCGATCCCGCATGTCACGCCGCCTCTGACGATAACGCTATGTTCATCAGCCACGCTCAATTATCTGGCAGACCAAAAGCTACACGAAGCGACAGACGCCGGGAATTAGGCGAAATGGCTGAAGACGAACAGAGGCGCCAACGCAGGCAGCGCGTCTTCAAGGGCGCAACAATCCTGACCGGCATGACCCATTCCGAGGTCACGTGCACGGTGCGCAACATGCATGCCGGCGGCGCCGAACTGAAGGCCTCGATCGACGCTCGCGTCCCCGACGAATTCCTGCTCTATGTGCCGACCGACGGCATCGCCTACAAGGCGGTGGTTCGTTGGCGTCGCGAAGACCGCATCGGCGTCATGTTCACCGGCACCGAGCCAAAGCCGCACTGGCACTACGGCTAAATCCCCTGAACCACACCTCGTAGCCGTATGCTGGGCGGTGATTGACCCCCGTCCTTTGGACGCCTTGTTCCTCCTCCAGAATTTCTTCGACTTAGGTGGCCGACAACCATTCTGGCGCCGACTGACTGCTCGCTTCCATTATCGGTTTGCCGACCATCGTTGGAGATTTCAGAATAGCTACTGCTCTCGCCCTCTCCACCGTCCTGATGGTTTAAACAGTGCTCGTGCATTTCGAGACGGTCCGAGTCGTCGCGAGTATGCGGCGCTGGTGGGGTCGGTCTGCTCGTGTGGAACTGCTCGCATTCATTACGCCTGCGTTTGTCGCGCACCTGCTCGGTATTGGGCAGGGGAATAAAGGGCGCTGTTCCCCCACAAGCAGAAAACCGGCCTTCCCCTTGCTTCGGCCTGGGGCCTGCAGCACCGACACGGCACTCGGCAGCGGGTGCCGCCGTCATCTTTTTCATGCCGTCGCGAATCGTCACGTGATCGGTCCGAAAGGTGATGGTTTTGGTCCCTCGAGACGACAGCGACATTCGCCTGACTGGGAACGACGGGGTCAGAGTGCCTGTCATATCAGGGAACCTCGTGCAATTTGTCGACCAGCCCACAAAGTTCCAAAAAAAACGGACCGTTCGCTTTGAGGTTGAGTTGCGCCTTAGTGCTTCCCTTGTGATCTTCCTCAGCGTCCGCTGTTTTGACAGGGAGCGCATTGGTCATTCGGCCCATCGCGCTTTTCTGCGGCCCGCCGTTTCGCCCGACATCATGGAACGATATCGCCCCCCATGTATTAGAAACCCATGGACACTATGGAACCCCACGGCCACGGGATGGCGGCCGATCTTTTGACATCGGAAGTTGCCAATGCCAGGCAGCGCATCCACCGGACCGAGCTCGCGCTTCAACGCACTGAAGAAATGCTGGCCGAAAATCTCGCGCTGTGCAGCAGGATACGAACTGCGGTCGAGGCCGCAGACCGCTTGGTGAAGATCGATCCCCCCAGCTTTGAAGGACGTCGCGCGGATTGAACTGGGCCGGCGGTTCATTCGTCGCGACCTTCAGGCCACCGCCACCACTCGCGCTCAAGCACGGCGGCAACCAGGTCGACAGACGGCGAGCGCGGCTCATGGTGCGCGGCCTGGTGCTCGCGAGGAACCCGTCATCCGGCATGCGCTCCACTGCCTCGAAATGCCATCGCGCGCGCGGCGTTACCGCCAACAGAAGGAAAACGCGGGGCCTGAGGCCCCACACCCCCACTCCGTTCCGCTTCGCGGACGGATATGCTCGCTCCCTTGCTCATGTGGCACTATCCGGTGTTGAGCCATATTGCTTTTGAGAGCGAAGGATGCGGCTGATCGCCGTCGCATAGCGGCTGATCTCGGCGTCGATCTGGTGGGGTAAAGCCTCGGCGTTCGAGCTTCTTCCGCTCCTGTGCAACATGCAGCGACCAGTAGCGCTGTCCGGCTTGGTAGGTGCGAGCGTTCAGCGCGGTTGGTATGCTGCGAAGACGTAACCTTGCACCTCGACTAAGGCGATCGGTCCCTTGGGAACAGTGCCGTCGGTATGGAAAGATCGCATCGGCACTGTCCTTCCAGCCCTGATTGAAGAGGCCCGTATCCGCTGCCCTGCTGTAGGTAACGAACCCCTCCCCGTTGCGGGCTCCGACTTCTTCCATCCAAGCCGTGGCAGCACCCAGTGATTCCCAAATGCGATCGACAAAGTCCTCATCTCCGGTCCTGTCGGCCGAACGGCAACTCGCGAAGCACGGCCATCTCGCCCTTGCGCGTTTTGTGCATGATCTTGCCTGGGTCCGCGTCTCCGAAGACGGACGTCTCGGTCGATTGGTAGCGGGCGAGAAACGCCAGCACGCCACGGGCAAGCTCGGGATTGAGCCAGAGCATCTGCAAGGCGGAAATGACTCCGTCGCGACCAAAGGCGGTTGAGAACCATGGAATGCCGGCATACGGGTATGGTCCCGTCGCGAGGTCGGTTGTCAGGAGCGCGATGTCGGCACGTGTGCGGGCCAGCCAGTCATTGAACACGCGTCCGGAACTGAAAACGGTGGCGCCTTGCCGGCGCTTTGAGCGAAATCGCACATCGCGCTCGCCCAGCGGCGGCGCGAAACCGGTCACTGGACGGAATCTCTTCGCCGTGACCGACCATCCAGATGGAGGATCCTGCGGTCACGGCTCGGCACGACAATGCGGAACTCGGCGTAACTGGAATGCACCTGATCCGGCTCCGCAATGACCGACTGGCGCGCCACATTATCAAGCCCTTCGTACCGAAATGTGACGCTTGCCTCACCAATCAGCGCGTCATGGGCACGACCGTGATGGCTACGCGTGGTGCCGCGCACCGCGAACATGTCTCGGAAATCGGCATCGAAGTCGACACGGACCGGCAACGCAATCTCGCGCGCGAAGTAGTTGGTGAAGGTAATGCGCTCGAGCAACGGGGTCGCGCGAGCCAGTTATCCGATCTCCCGCTCAGAAATTTCTACCAAATATTCCGACCTCCTGATGGAACCCATTCGTTGCGGGCGAGTTGCGGCTCATTGGGACGGACTTCCCGAACATGACAACGAGCAACAAAGCAGACCATCAGTCTGTCTCCGAAGCGTTTCGGAAACTGATCCGTTCCGAAGGCTATCGTCATCACGTACAAACATTCTTAAATCTGGAGGTCGAACCAGAACTGCCGCCAACCCTGCAGTCATTACTTGCGGCTATTGATCGGGCCAAACAGGGCCCGACGGAAGAAGGTCCCTAGCCGGCTGGCTGAGCGTCAGGTCAAAGAGTACAGAGGCTCGCTTCGTGGCTTCTCCCCTGATTCTCACTCAGAACTTATCAAACATTCTTCTTGATTTTTCTCGACAGAGGGTCATGAATGTTCCGCGTGGGTTCTCGCTGAGGTGGGAGGCCTGGTATGAACGTTTGGACGAACTGCCGACCTATCAAAGTGACTGCCAATGAGCTTGTTGAAGAGCTGATTTTACGAGCCCGGCGCGGCCAAATCATCATCTCCGTCAAAGAGACTATCGCAGCGGTGCGCCGAGACGGGCTACATCTGGCGGAAAGTGACTGCGAGCTGGTGGAGCTTATTGTCGATCTTGCCCCAACCTTTGGCATGTTCGTCGCGTTCGACCTTCGCGAATAGCCTGATGGCAGGTTCTTCCCTCCGGTATACGTCGGGGACGATTCGACCCAAGGTTGTGGACGAAAGGCGGATCGAAGCGCGCTCTATGGTCGGAGGGGGTCTGCGCGCGAGCCAATTATCCGATCACCGATCAGAAACTCGAGCTAAAAATTGCTGACTGTTGCGGCCTAGCACCGTGCCAATTCGTACGATTCGTACATGGCGTTGATGTCGGTCAGGAAGTGAGTAGATTCCCCTTCGGCGTGTCCCTGGGGAGGGCCGGATGAGCGTCGCGCAAAGGGTCGGTCCGCTTCTAGAGCAAGCAATCACTGTACTCCTCAACAGGGCGGACCGTCGCGACACGGTCTCGATCAAAGCGGCACTACGCGAAGCTCGGGAGGCTGCGCCTTGTTTGGTGGCCTCCGACGAAGAACTAACCAAGGCGATCCTCGAGGCAGCAACTGCCATGGGCCTCTACGTGCCTTTCGACGGTCGCGAATAGCTGTCAGCCAACTTCGCTTGTCGTGACCTGGCAATGGCGACCGTGTGCTGCCATTCATTCTCGATATTCCCGCCTTGGCGTGACAGCCCTCACATTAACGCTCTCGCCGAGGACGAATAAGCATCGGATGCCGCAGATTTCCGAATGGTCCTTTGAGGCGATCGCCGCAATGGCTAGACCGACAACAAGCGAAATGACTAGGGCGACACCCACCGGAAGATGATGCATACCGGCTTCGTACCGACCGCTCGGATAAACGTCGATGAACGTTTGGAAACACCCGTCACGGACTCAGACCATCCCTAACAAATGGTTAGCCGTCCTAATCGCTGAGCCGGTTTATAGAGAGGAAACCCTGGCTCGCCACTGGTTCAACCCTCCGGTCCCCGTCAAGACCGAGCGTCCCGGGATCATCCACAATGTCAACAACGCCGAGACAGCCGGCGAGGAGCTGATGAAGTGGACCAAGCGTGGCCCTTGCTGGGATCTCGCGGTGCGCGTTTGCATGGCCGTGATTTTCGATGAGATGGAACCCGAGGAGGCCCGCAAGGCATTCCTGGCTGCTGCAAAAGAGGAGGGGACATTACTCCCCCAATGACAAGTAGCTAACTTGAACTGCGGTAAAGGTTCTCTGACCAACACCGCCTTCGCGAAAGGAGCCCGCCGCCGGTGAGGGAGAGGCGACGGACCCCCCACAGCGGCTGCACATCCACGAAGAATCCCGCTGCCACCTCTAAACCCGCGAGGGCCTACATCGTTCCCTTAGCTGCGGCTAAAGCGGGGTTGGTCGGCGGGCTCTTGGCGCTCTAAGTTCTAGCGGCGATGGCGAAATTGGCATGGTGAATGTTTGCAGGCGCTTGAACCCTTGGGAGCATAGCTGTTGGAGGTCATCGATATTGTCTTTTGGTTTCAGGGTGAGGTTGCGCCGGCGTTTGTCTGTCTCCAGGCCGGATACAATCAAGCGGTCTTGCGACGGGTCCGGACGAACGCAGCGTCAGCGCTGCTCCGCAGCAGCGGGCTGCAGACGGCGGTCGCCAGCCAGCTTGAGGCGCAGTTGCCCGCAACCACTCGCCATCTTCTCCGAGCGGATCGCAGGACAGCTACGCGATTCTGAGCACTGCCAAATCGGCCTAATTTTCCACTGCCGAATGGACGATGAGACGCGTAAGCGAGTTTCCGGACCGGAAGCTATGCGTTGGGTTGCCCAAACGATGCAGAGGCGCTGCTGTGTTGGCGCGACACGCTCGACCGCAGGTGCGGACGGCATAAGAATTTTGGAGAGGCCCGTGGTGACTGGGGATTGCGCCGGTATTGGCGACGCGCGAAGACCGGGTCGATATCCGGGCGAAGGCAGCCCCTGCGACGCAACTTCATACCGGAGACTGGAGGCCGCGCTGGGAGGTTGTTGCTTAGGCTACCAACTCAAAGTAATTGTCCGGGAGAGTTCAGCGATGTCGCCATAGATCATCAGAACCTCTGACGAGAAAACATTTATCACCGAGGACTTCGAAGAGTGAGCTTGCCGCGGTACAAACCGGCAGGTTCTTCGAATTGGCGTACGTGCCGAGGGGCGCGGTTTCGACCTTACGGTCCTTGGCTTCGGCACAGCCGACACTGATCGCGAGGATTGCGATAGCAATGAGAGTCGTCTTGCTCATATTTTGCCTCTGGAGCCAGCTCTTGTCGGGTAAGTCGCGCGATGCATCAAAGTAGCACCGGCCCACGAACGGCTTCATCCATCGATTGGAGGAAGCGGGCTCATTCATAATTAGCAATATCTTGAGTAAGGCGCCGAGCGCACCAGACTCATGGAACGGCGCGCGGAATTTCCATTCGTGACGAGGTGCCGATCCCGGCCGCCTTCGCAAACGGGTCACTCAGCGCTGCGTAAACGTCTCGATTCCGAGCTATAGCTTTCCGCATTCGATCATCGATCATACCAAGGCGAAGAAGGGGCAGCAGATCGAGCTTACCGGACAGATCACGCGCATAGACGAGGAAGGCGGCAGGGTGACCGTCGATCTGGGACCGCTGGTGACGATCGAGATCGACAAGGTCAGGCTGGTCGAGAAGTACAGGACGCCAAAGCGCAAGAAGCCGCTGCGCGACATGGTGGATTAGCTCGCGGACCGCCGCTTATCCACGCGACATCGGTACCACTCAAACGAATGGCAATTTTCTGTCTGAATGCGTTTAGGGTCCATGCTCGGAGACCACGCATGGGTATCGCGCGGGAGACAGGTGACTCCCCGTTTCAAGGCTTCGAGATGCTACGAGCACTGAACAGTCAGTTTCTTAGACCTAAAGATCGGGCGATCTGCCAGCGAGTTGTCGACCAGGTAACTGCCGACGCCAAATGGTACAGCACCCCGATAGACGGTCAGATTCTGGCCTCGACCACGCTGAATCTCTTTCAATCAGGGGTCGTAAACGAAACGAATTTGCTGGCACATGTTCGCGCGCGGCGCCACGACTTCACTAAACTGACAGGCTAGTTCTTCACCCTCGCGACATGGGCGCGAAATGCGGTTCTTCGTAATCCGCCGGGCGGTCATGCAGCAAGTTGAGCGCCCGCTTTAGGGCCCGATGCAAATTGTCGATGGCGTCGTAGTGCGGACAGAACGGCCTTAGGGACAACTGCGCGACCCGCAGTTCCTTCGTCAGTAGCCAAGCCTGCCGTTCGATCTTGGCAAGATGATACTCGGAAATCTGTTCATGGCGGCGACGGTGCGGCATCCCGCAAAATAGGAATATATTCGGCATCCCGTCAAGGCACATAGACTTCGTCCCGCCCTCAACGCATGCTCGCCGCGCGCATTTTGGGGAAGCATGAAAATCAAGTTATGTGCGTTTGTAGCCATCAGCGTTTTGTCGGGCTGCGCTACTCGCCCAGCCGACATCAAGCCATGCTGGTTTCGTCCAGCGTATACGCGGGCACGTCCTGCAGCCATTTGGAAGCCGAACTTTTCCGAACGAGTTCCGACCTGGCCCGATAATGGCCGTACAACACAGGACGGCCCGCCATGACGTGGATGGCGTGTTTTGGCTTGGCTTGCCGGTTGGCAGCATGATGGACGACACAGACATCAAGGCAGGTGAAGCCAAGATCGGCGAGCTGAAGGGCAACATGGACGCGATCAACGCAGCCCGACGAAAGGGCGGCTGTGTTGCACTCTGTAAGCCGCTCCAACGTTAAAATTGTCGGCTTGCTTCCCGCCTTGGCCACTGCGGAGTGGTCGTTCATCGATTGACTCGCGTAATGCACCGGCAGTTAATCTCCCCGCCAGGGCAAAAAGAGGGGCTATGAAACTGGGAGCAAACAATGACTGTCCAAAAAGAAGACTATCGAACCAACAGAGCCGACTACGCCATAGCTGCCATGCATAGCCGAGCGACCGCTGAGGGCGATCGTGACGATTTGGTGGCGAGGAAAAAGTCCCTGTGGGTAACAGATCGGCGATCTGCAAAATTGGCTGCAAACCCGTCCGAAAGCTCGCCAGAACCCAAGGCAAAAGCGCGCGGTAAGTGAATTGATTGAGCCCCTACGTGCCGATTGGGAGGCTGTGCAAGGACAGGTGAAGGAACTGCGGGATGCCGGAAATCATCCGGCAGCGTTGGCTGCAGTGAAGACTTATCACCATAAGCTCTGCACGACGCGCGTCCTCGACCTGGCCCGTGGAACCGGAAACTTCCTCTATGTTAGCCTGGAACTGATGAAACGCCAGCTATCCTGACATCTTAAATCATTGAACTCATGAGCTATGCCTTCCATAGTAACTTGAGGGAAGACTATCGCTAGACATGCCGGCCCGCACTAACGTAATGGGGCGAGACTATCGGCACTCTGACGTTTTGCACGCTTTTCTCTGACATACTAAGCGCGAGAACAGAGCGTCAAAAGACAGCGCCTGTGGAGTTCGAGGATCAGGTGGGACGGATTCCCGCGCGAGAATTCAGGCGCATCGTTTGAGGGAGGCGGCCACTTCGTTAGATCCGAGCACGCAACGTGCGGTGCGAAAAGGCGCCGCGAATGCGATTAAACGCGTCAGTCTTATCCAGTCAACAGCCCCAGAGCGTTGATTGCACTGTGGATGACAAATCTTTCGGGTAGACAGCTAATATACTTTCCGGTTCTCTGGGGTCGCAATCAGATCGAAGGAGCGGGATCGTGCATCGTATGACTGTGAGTCAGCACCGAAGCCTGACCCCGCACGAGTAGAGGGTAACGCATTGATTTGTTGACCACAATCTTGCATTAGTATGGTCAATATTCGCGCCGGGGATGACCCCATCGATATCCCGAGTTTGCAAGAGCATATATTCCAATCAACCTCGGATAGGCATATCGTGCCAAGGTGAACATTCTATGGGAATGATTTCCGACGCAGAAGTTCGTGACACTCTTACCAAACTCGCGCGGCAGCTGTTCCCGCTGGAAAGCTGGGTCAAAGATGGTCAGAAATACGTTCCGCCCAATGCGCCGGATCTTCCTTGGCGCGGGTCCGGGCCGACGCTGTCGATCGAGTCGCTTCGCGCTGTTGAGCGCCTCGATCTCCTTATAGAGTCTGATTCAAACGAGGCCCTGCGTGTCCGATGGAACAAGATCGCGACTGCTCCCCTCTGGTTTGAACCGAGCCTCCACCATCCTGCAGACTGGCGGGCGCAGCACAAGCTCGATGAAGCGGCTGCCTTCGCGCCTGTCGATTCCGAGAACTTCGTGATCGCGACGGTAGATCCGAAGACTAAGCTCAAGCTGCCGCGCGCGAGATCGGAATTCTACGCGGCGTGCTGGCCACTGCTAATGAAGGCGCAGACCCAGCGCGTGTTTCCCGACGACGCGAGCTGGCTCCAGTTCGCGAAGAATCTGCTCGCCGATGAACTAGCGGCCTGGCCACCCACGGAAGTTGTTAAATCGTCTGACTTCATCAAGCGCTTCGCCAAGGACGTTGCGATCTGTCTGCTCGACTTGGAAAGTCCGTTCTTGCCTGTCGATGAGCAAGGAGAATTGTGGCAGCGCGCGGTGCTGATCGAGGCAGGAGAGCACCGTCATCGGCACAACGTCTACAATCCCGAACAGGTTCAGGAAGCTGTCGCTCAGTTCGACGCCAAGGTAACCGCTCTGCTCTAACGGAGACAGCAATGACCGAGAAACCGAACTTCGTGGTGGTGGGGTCCGGCGGCGGCGGCGGAACCATCGCGTGGCTCCTCGCCAAGGCGGGCTACAGTGTCACACTGCTAGAACAGGGACGTGACATCACGAAGGAGTTTGAGGCTATGCCAGGTCATCCGCAGGATGAGCCTGGGTTCAACTCGTCGGCCCATAGAGAGGAGTACTTTCGCCTTCGCAAGCCCGACCCGAAGCGAAGGTTGCGCGGCGACTACACAACCTTTCGCCGTTTCGAGAAGGATACTGCCAAGCCGTTCGTCAACGGCTGGACGGGCTCGGTTCTTGGTGGAGGGTCCACGATCTGGGGCACTTGGTCCTACCGCCCAATGCCCCTGGACTTCCTGCTGAACACGCACTTCTCGGAAACGAAGCAACTGGCGCAGCTCGCGCAAGAGGGCTACGCGGTGCCGGACTGGCCCATCGGGTACGGCGACATGCTGCCGTATTACAGGGTCGCAGAGGCGCTGATGGGCGTCAGCGGCGACCGGGGCGAGATGAACAACGCGGTTGAGCAGAGCGCTTGGTACAAGGGTTTTAATCACCCGGCATATTTCGGCGACAAGCAACATTGGTTCGACACGACGCCACTGCCCTGCGGAGCCTACCCGATCACGCCGGTCGGACACTTCGCCAAGCTGGGCATGCATCACGCTGGCATGTGGCCTGTGCCCCTGCCCTGCGCCATCGTTCAACCCGGCAGCGCCCCCTACCAGACCCGCGAGAAGATTGCCGCGGCACTGGCGACATGGACCTCCAACGACCGGCCTGAATTCTGGCAGCAGAAGGCGGACCAGATCTGGAGCGAAGCCAAGCGAAACGCATGCAACATGTGCGGCTTCTGTGGCGAGTACATCTGCTGGGGCAAGGAGGAGGCGCCGAAGTTCGGCACCCGCGTCACAACGCTCAGGGAACTGGACGCGCTTCGGTCTGAGGGCAAGGTGCAGATTCACTGCAACGCCAAGGCCATTGAGGTCATGTTCGACAAGGCGGCTGGCCGGGGAACGGGAGTGCGCTATCTCGACATCAGCGACCCCGACAACCCAGTGCTCAAAGAGCAGTTGGCTGACAACGTGATCGTGTCGTGCGGGGCGATCCAGACCGCGCGCCTGCTGCGCTTGTCGGGTCCACCCGAAGGGTTGGGCAACCGGGGCGATCAACTGGGGAGGAACGCCACCTTCCACCTCTTCGGGCTTGGCGTAAAGATCACCCTCGACAAAGCGTTTCAGGGCATGGTCCACGGTGAATTCGGAGCAACCGGCAACGTGACCAGCTATGAGCCCTATTTCCTCCAAGAGCCCGTTACCAAGAACTGGATCAAGGCCGGGACTCTAACGAGCACGGCCAAGAAGAACCCGCTCGAAAACGCCGCCGCCTACTTCGACTCGCAACGAGGCGCGGCGCTCCAGCCGCTCAAGGAAATCGAGACATACGCGCGGTCCATGGAGCTGAGGCTAACGGCCGACGATTTACCCATGCCTCGCAACCGCGTTGACCTCGATCCCAAGCACGTCGACGAGTACGGCATCCCCACCGCCCGAGTCACGCGGGATCTTGGCCCCAATGAGTGGAGGATGTACGAATTGGCCCTCCCGATGTTCGAGAAATCCGTCGCGAAGTTCAGGAGCAACGGCAACAAGAAGATCGTTGAGACGTTCGGGGCCTCGCCCGCGATCGTCGATCTCATCGGTGACCACCAGATGGGGACCTGCCGAATGGGGCCTGACGACGACGTGAAATCCGAGCGGTCCGTCCTCGACTCGCATTGTCGCCTGCATGAGGCGCGCAACGTTTTCGTCGTGGACTCTAGCTTCATGCCCACAGGCTTTGGATTGAATCCGATGTTGACAGTGGTAGCCAATGCGCTCCGGGTCGGTTCGTGGATCGTGCAGCAGGAGAAGCGCGGTCTCCTGAGTTAGAATGTCTGACCGGCGCCAGCGTATCCATCCCCTCGGTACGCATTCATCTATCTAGTCAAGCCCGAGGGGACGCGACGTCGCAAGCTGGACGCGCCGCTTGGCTGGCGTCGCGACATCACAAGTGGGCTCTGGCACGACAGAATCTGCATGTGGATCCTGTTATTCCAGCTTGAGATTCAACACGTCTGGGCAATGATCGGACAGCCGGACGTTATCTTTCGGCTGCGCATTCGGCCACGGCACTTGTCCGCCGCTTGCCGGCGTCACCAAGGCGCCGACCTTTGCCCCATATAGGAAAAACTCGATCGGCGCGAAGAAGTACTCGTCCTGCTCGGCCAGGCTGGCCGGCATGGCGTTGCGCTTCTCCAGCCAGCACAGCGATGCTTCCTTGTACGGCTGACGCATCATCAACGTATCGGGCCGATTGTCCTGATCGAGACCGTCTCTATTCGGCGCGAATGCCGTCAGAGCGGTCCACACTTCGTCCTGCGTCCTGCCTCCACCTAAATCAAGGCGACGGTTGAAGTCGCCGACAATCATCCAAGCCTCGCCGGCATCCTCGCGCGCCCTGATCCACTTGTGCAGGGGAAACATCTGCCGCCCTAGCGTGTCACAGGCGAACTTGGCGGGCGGGTCCAGCGCAGGATCCCTGGTGAAGAATTTCCGGTCGACCCGGTCATCGAAACAGCCCGACTTCAAATGCACGACCAGCACGCGCAAGCGGCTGGCACCGTCCCGCAGGATGACATCGAGGCCCCACCGCACGTCACGGATAGTTCCGTTGTCGTCGGATTTGACATTCAATTCTGGCAAATCGGCGACCATGTCGAGGACTAGACCCGCACTCTCCTTCAGCGCAATCGCCGTGAACTGCTGCCGTTCGGCGGCGACCGGCATGTGCGGCGTTTCGCCCACTCGCGTACAGACCGGCCCCGACTGGTTCATGTGCTCGAGCACGGCGTATTGCCCGCTGATACAATGCGTCCATCCATTGGCTACCGGGAAGACTTCATTGATGGCGGCGGGGCTGGTCACCTCCTGCAGGAACATCACATCCGCCGCAATGAGATCACGCCATTTGCGCAGGTCCGCGAAGTCGGCGGCCGTCCGGTGGTGATCATCTGGAAACACCGTCGCCGTATCGGCCGAATGCACCAGTGTCTGCACATTCCAGTTGCCAAGCCGGTGCTCGCCAGCCTCAACTGCCGTCGAAAATAACGACGCCGCCACAAGGGCAAGAACTTTCACCACCATCTTCCAGCACCCCTCCGTCGATGACAGCAATACGATTGCTACAGCACCGTTGTACAACAGTGCGCAAGTATGTGTCCGATTATTATTGCGGCGCGGATCCAATGTCGCCCAACTGTTGCCAAAGACGGTCTTGAGGCCTGGTCGGAGCGGTCGGGGAGCGGGTCCTGGCATGTTGACGAGATCGCACTGACTTACCCGTCCAGAAGGCAGCGAAGTGCGTTCGTTGGCGACAACGCGCAGTTCAGTTCGTCAGCTTGCTAGACGGACGAGAGAGCCGTTCCGGCTGCAACTCGGAAATGAGCGAACTGCGCCTTCCCGGAGCTTCGTCCAGTTGGCAATGACGGTCGCGTACCAGGCTACTCGACTCCATTTGACGTCGCTCGGCATTGGCCTTGATCTTCCATAGCCTCGACAATAGCTTTGGCTCCTCGGTCGACGACACGTCGACGAGGAAGGCCTTGTCCTGCGACTGTCCGGTATTCCGAGCCCGAAAGGTGTGCCGCCGCGGAACTTCCCTCGAAGGGGAAGTCGTCGTGGCGTGAACCTAGCGACGCTCATCCGACACCAAGAACCGCAAGAGCGGTACGGCGCGTGTTAAGAACCGCGCCTGACCCAACGCCGAGGCGGGGATCGCCGTTGCTCACCTACGGCGGAAAAGGTGCAAGTGGGAGGGATGATCAGCGCCCGCAATGGCGTCATCGATCATGCCGCGAATGAACCTGATAGTAAGTCGAGAATACGAGGACATCAGAGAGGATCGATCTAGTCGTGGAACGCCTCGGATCAACAGCCTCTCATTCCCTAGTTGGCCCTCCAGCTAGGCGACAAAGCTGGCGCCAGAAGGGGACATCGACTTGTGAGGGCCCCCGTCAAGCTGATCTGCCGCTGTGGCGTTGGTTGGGTTAACGCTGGTCAACCTTGCAGCGCGCTGCTGCCGTCGGTCACGGCAGTTGAAAGTGGCGTCACATTGGACATCGCGGGGTTGCTCTGTCCCAGGAAGTGAGCAAGGGCCGATTTCCTCGAGTCCCGATCGAGCGCATAGACGGTGTGGGTGAATGCGACGCCGTCCAGCAGGCCCTGAATGTAGCCAGCGATGCTGTCGGCCGCCATGATGAGCGCGGTGTCCACGGTATGGATGTAGCGGCTCGTTATCGTCCCGCGTGAATGCCCAACCAAGGCTGCAATGGTTGCTTCGGTGAACCCAAGGTCGTTGCCGATGCTGGCGAAGCTGTGCCGCAGGACATGCGGCGTAATGCCGGCTAGATCGGTAGCTTTGAACAGCTTCGTCCACTGTCTGGGGAAGGCTCCGAATGGCGTGTCATCCTCCCAGCCGGGAAAGACATAGTCCTCGGCATCTTGTTCCTCGTTGCGGCGGCTCTCGAGATACTCCAGCACAGGCAGACCGATTGGACGCACCGACGCGCCCTCCTTGCTGTCGGTCAGACGCAGGCAACTTCCTTCAGGATCGACTTCGCACACTGCAAACCAATGATCTCGCTGCGCCGGCACCCAGTCAGCGCGATCACCCGGATGATTTCTGCAGTGGTCTCGTATTGCCGGTCCTCGACCGCCTTCCGCAGAATATCGCCGAGTATGCGATACTCCTGTTCGCTGAGACGGCGGGCGTTGACCTGGTCCGTCGGCTTGCGAACGCCATGCACCGGGTTCTGCTCGATGATACCGAGTTCGACCGCATAGGTGAGAATGCCACCGAAGAGACCTATCGTCAGGGCAGCTGTGCCGGCACCACCGCGGACGATAGCGCGCCCACGCAGTTTGGGTAAGCGCCACGCCGCTCCCCTCGTGCGGGGCATGAGGTGAATGTGCGAAGAATCCCCCCGATCGCGAGAGACGGAGGGCCTACGTGGGAGCAGACGGCAAAATGGACGTCGATTTGGACGTCCCAACAGCTGGCTACGCAGGCCGGCTCGAGGTTCTGGAAGGTCCAACGGGACGGCGGGTTCGCTCGGAGGCTGAGAGAGCCCGG
>NZ_JAMYSP010000057.1:0-24883 GCF_040322015.1 Mesorhizobium sp. M0208
TGCAGACCATCGACAACCCGTTCGGCACGAGGTTGTCACCCATGTCTTAGGTACATTCTGTTACCCATGTCTCCGGGTCGTACCCAGGAGCCAATGGTGGGCCCGGAGGACGGATTAAAATCATTGATTTTGTTGGGTTTTTCGTGGGTCAAAATCAGAAGTCTTCCCGTACCGTTCCGTATGGTTCCGCCGCCCAACGCTGCTGTTAGAGCACGTCCTGTGATCGATGAAGGCGCGTGACGAGGTGCGCGCGCCGCGCAGCTCGCATCGCCTCAAGGCGCTTGCCGCCCTACACGAGGCAGGGATACCGACGTTCGCCTTTGTCGGGCCGCTCTTGCCGCATTCGCCGAGCGGCCGGATCTGCTGGACCGGTCGCTTCCGGGCAAAACTCTACTGGGTCCAAACATTTTTTTCACCATAAGCGATCTCGGCGAGCACGCCGTCGAATGTCATCACCGAGAGCTTTATGTTGGTCTTGCCGACACAGAAAGCGGCGTTCTTCGCGCCGTCCGCCTCCAGCCCGTCATCCATTGGGTCAGATCAGACCGTATTGGCGAGCCTTGTTGCGCAGGAATGGCAAGCCATTGCCCATCACTTCGGCCTCGTCCTTCGCGACTGGCCGCCAGACGGAGAGGCCGTAGGAGACTTCCGGCGGCATGTTGATGAAGCTTTCCATGGCAAGTCCGCCCTTGAAGCCGATCGCCGCGAGCGTTGCGTAGATCTCGTCCCAGGGGCAGTTGCCGGTGCCCGGGGTGCCGCGATCGCTCTCTGACAAGTGAATATACTTCAGGTGATCGCGAGCGGCCAGAATACCATTGGCGGCCCCTTTCTCCTCGATGTTCATGTGGTAGGTGTCGAGATGAACAAAGATGTTGTCGGCGCCGACTTTCTCGAGCATCCAGACGGCCTGCGCGCCAGTATTTATAAGGTGGTTCTCGTAGCGATTCACCGCCTCGATTCCGAGCTCTATGCCCCGGATCTTGGCGTGCTTGGCGGCGACGGTCAGCACATGCGCGATGTTGTCGTATTCCTTTTCGGTGGGGGGCAGGCCGGTGCGTTCGCCAATACCGCCGAAAATCACGCCCGAAAGCGCCAGAGCGCCCATCTCTGCCGTCTTGTCGATGGCCACTTCGAGATGTTCGATAGCGGCATCCGGCCGCACCGAGGCCCAGGCCCGCTCCGGCAGGCCAAGCGAGCAAACAGCTGGAAGATTGTGCTTTTCCAGCAAGGAGCGCGTATGCGCGGCATCGACCGCCGGCGCGTTCAGTAGCGCGATCTCGATAAAGTCCATGCCGTATTTGACAGAAGCGGCGATCGCCTTCTCTGCGCCGGTCCGATCCCAGTTCATCGTCCACATCGAGGTGTGGACCCCAAAACCATGCATCTAACTCACCCTTTGTTTGTGTTCAGGAACTTTAGGCGCCCGGCAAGCCAGCGCAGGATCATCACCGTGATCATCAAAATGCCCCAGACCGCCGTCGCCAGATGCTGGTTGGCGCCCATCAGATTGAGTCCCGAGGACAGTAACTGGAGCACCACGAGCGCGACGAAGACAGGGATCACGCGACCGAAGCCGCCGAATGGATTGACCCCGCCAAGAAAGCAGGCAAGCACAGTGATCAGCAGGTAGGACTCGCCGTGTCCGACACGCACCGAATTGAAGCGGGCCAGCATGATGATGCCGGCGACCGCACACATCGCACCGGACAATGTGTAGACCAGAACCTGCACCTTGCGCGTGTTGATGCCGGAGTAGCGCGTGGCCTCGATGTTGGAGCCGATCATATAGGTGTTGAAGCCCAGCTTCATGCGCGTCAGCAGGAGGTGCCAGATCAGCACACACGCGATGAATATGAGCAACGGAACCGGGATCCCAAGAATCGAACCGTAGCCGATCGGCGCCAGGAAGCCGGGAAAGCCGGACACGTCGCCGCCGTGGGTCAGGAACTCACCAAGACCGCGCAGGAAAATCATCATCGACAGCGAGACCAGGATCGGGTGAGCCTTAGTGTAGGCGATGACGAGCCCCATGATCAGTCCACTAAGTGCTCCGACCGCAAGGGCAAGGATCGAGCCAAGGACAAAGGCACCGATGCCCGCGTCGACGCCGCCCTGGCTTTGAAGGATCCAAGCGAGCGTCAGCCCGGCGATGTTGGCCGTGAAGGTGATGGCCAGGTTAAGGCCGCCGGTCAGGATCGGGAGCAGCATGGCGAGCGTGAGCAGGCCGAGCTCCGGCAGTTGGTAGGCGACGGAGCCAAAAGTAGCCCGGGAAAGGAAGTTCGGTGCGGCAATGCCGAACACGATCATGACTACCGCAAACGCGGCAAGCGGACCTGCAAGTTCGGGGCCGAGCAAGTTGCGGACGCGTTCAATCACAACCGTCATGAAGGCATCCGCCGGCTTTTCAGGAACGGCAGCAGCCGTTCAATGCTGGTGTTCGAAAGGGTAATGGCGGCCAGGATGATGGTGCCGACGATCATCTTGAACGCGAAAGGCGACACGCCCATCAAATTAAGTCCGTTTTGGGTGATCGAGACCAACAGAACGCCAAGGATGCAGCCGAGCACGCTGCCTTTGCCGCCGCCAAGCCGCGCACCGCCAAGGACCACGGCTGCCAAGACGTCGAGTTCGCGCCCATATAGGGCGTTGGGCACCACTTCCTGCGCGTAATGCGCTTGGACGAGACCGGCGATGCCCGCCATCAGGCCAAGCCAGCCGAACGCGATAAATTGCATGGCCCCAACATTGATGCCGAAGCGGCGCGCGCCTTCCGGATTGTCGCCGAAAGCGTAGAGCTGGCGACCAGTGGTCGTGCGCGTGATCAACGCCCAGGTAGCGAATACGCAGATCGCCATAATGAGCACGGGTAGGGTGATCTCCGCCCACGTGCCATCAGCCATCTCGCGCTCGAACAGGACCACGCGGGCGGTGAGCCAGTCCGGCAGATTGTAGATTGAAACGCCGCCTGTGAAGAACATCAGCAAGCCGAAGAAAATGTTGAAGGTCGAAATCGTCGCGACGATCGAGATGATCCTGAACCTGTGGATCAGGAAAGCATTGATGCAGCCCAAGGTGACGCCCAATGCGCCAGCGATGGTGAGGCCGACAATCCAATTCCCGCCGCCGATCCAGCCAAGGACGATTGCCGTCAGATATTGCGCGACGGAGGCAGCAACCGCGAAGGAGATATCAATGCCGCCGGCAATCAGCACGACGAGCAGACCGACGGCGAAGATGATGTTGACCGAACTTGTGTTCAGGAGGTCAAACGCATTGCCGAGGGTGAAGAACCGGTCTGTCGCAAACGACAGGAAGGCGCAGATGACCGCGATCACGGCGAGCAGAGCCAGCTCCGTTGCGTGAGAGCGGACAAACCTACGCATAGACCGCCTCTTCGATCGCGTGGAGGGACGTGGCGCCGGGAACGTATTCGCCGACAATGCGCCCCTGAGCCATGTGCAGGACACGGTCCGCGTTGAAATAGACTTCAGGGACCTCGTCCGAGATCAGGATAATCGACAGGCCGCTGTCGGCCAGCTTGGAAACGATATCGAATATGCCGGCACGCGCGCCAACATCAACACCGACCGTCGGTCCGTCGAGGATCAGCAGTTTCGGTTCAGTCGCCAGCCATTTTGCAATGGCGACACGTTGCTGGTTTCCCCCCGACAGGGTCGAGACCGCGTCTTCCTGCTTTCCGATCCTAACGCCGAGATCCCTTATCCAACTACCGACTAGGGATCGTTTGCGATCGCTCGAAATGAGACCGCCAGAGAGAATCTTGTCCAGCGAGGCAATGACCATGTTGTCGGCAATTGCCTGGGGTTGAATGAGACCTAGCGACAGCCGGTCTTCCGAAAGATAGGCGACACCGGCGGCGATCGCGTCACAGTTGGAACCGAAGCGGACCGGTTTGCCATCCAGCACAACAGAGCCGGACCTCGGCTTGCGCATGCCGAACAAGGTCAACGCCAGCTCGGTGCGCCCTGCCCCGAGTAACCCTGTGACGCCGAGCGTCTCGCCGCGGCGGACCGTCAATGACACATCCTCGAATTCGCCAGGCCGCGACAACCCCTTGACCTCGAGCGTAACCGGGCTCGTGCTCAAATCGCGATGCAGGACGGAATAGTCGAAGGTCTTGCCGGTCATCAGCTCTGTAATGCGCGACTGGGTCAGACCTTTGGTCGGAAAGACGCCAACCAGTGCGCCGTCGCGCAGCACCGTCACACGGCTGGAGATTTCGAGAACCTCCGCCAGGCGATGACTGACGAACACAACGGCAACACCCGACGCCGACAGGTTCCGCACAATGTCCAACAGATAGTCGGTTTCAGATTGAGTGAGCGACGCCGTCGGCTCGTCCATGAAGACGAGCTTCGCCTGGCCGACGAGGGCGCGCGCGATTGCTACGATCTGCCGCTGTGCGATGGGAAAATGGTGTAGGGCGAGATCGACATCGAGGGTAATACCAAGACGTTGCAAGGCGTTGGTCGCGACACGGCGCATTTCGGCATAGTTCACCAGCCGCGGCCAGCGGCCGATGACAGTCTGGAACGCGATGTTCTCGGCGACAGTCATCTCGGGAAACAGGGCGAGGTCCTGCCAGATGACCTGAATCCCGCCGGCCTGCGCCGCTACCGGCGACATGTGGGAGTAGCTCTGGCCGTCATAGTCGATCACGGCGCCCGCCTCGGGCTTGTAAACGCCGGTGATGACCTTGATCAGCGTGCTCTTGCCGGAGCCGTTCTCGCCGGCCAGGCAATGCACCTCGCCCGGCAGCACCTCAAAGCTGACATTCTTCAGCGCCTTCACGCCGCCGAACGTCATGTTGACGTTGCGGAGCGACAGCAACGGCCGTGACGCGGAGCCATCGGGTGCCTGATCAGCCATCGAGTTGAACCTGGATCTAATCGCGTTGACACATGCTCAGCCGGGCAGGCTCGAGGCCAGCCCGGCTGCCACAGCCTTGGGAGGCTTTACAGACCCATCGCCGCGAGGCCGTCGACAGTGTCCTTGTTGATCGGGACCAGCTGATCGACGATGATGTTATGGTTTTCGAAGTCGGGCTTGACTGTCCCTAGCCCTTCGATCGTATCGCCGTCCTTGACTTGTTTGCCCTTCATGAGCTGGTCGGCCAGCGTGACGAAAACCTCACCCGCCTGTTTCGGATTCCACATGAAGCCGCCGGAGATCGCGTCGCTCTTGATGAGCTTCTGGCCCTGACCTGGCGAGAATGGGCCGAGCACGAATATCTGGCCCACCTTCCGGCGCTCTTCGATTGCGCGGCCAGCGCCGATCGGGCCTTGGCTGCCGAAGGCAAGGAAGCCTTTCAAGCCGGGATTGGCGGAAATCAGGTCAAGTGCAGTGCTGCGGCTCTTGTCCACATCCTCGGCGACGCCATAACGGTCGCCAATAAGCTTCATGTCAGGATGGTTCTTCTTCAGATACGCAATTGCCGCATCGGCCCAGGCATTGTGCAGCGGCACCGTCAGCGACCCGACGAAAACCGCATACTCACCCTTGCCCCCCATCTTGTCCGCCAAGAGCTTGGCGTGAGCCTCGCCGAAGCCGGTCGCGGACGCGAGTTCGAAATCCCACTCAGCGCCTTTCTGGCCAGGCGATTCATGCGTGATGACGATGATGCCGGCGTCCTTCGCCTTCTGCAGGACAGGTTCAAGCACCTTCGCATCATTCGGCACGACACCTATGACCTTGACGCCCTGTGCGATCAGATCCTCGATGGCGCGAACTTGCAGTGCCGGATCGGCACTGGTCGGGCCAACCATGAATGCGTCGACGCCGAGCTTCTGGCCGCGCTCCTTGATGCCCGCCTCCATTGCGTTGAACCAGGGAATGCCGCCGATCTTGACGACGACGCCGACCTTGCCGGCCTGCTGAGCCATGGCAGCGACTGATCCGCCAAGCACAAGGGTCGCGGCGAGCGCCGCGATCATCAACTTTTTCATCTGAACTCCTCCCATAACGTTCCCATTGGGAACATACCTCCGCCACCGATTTGCGCTTGCACAATCGATGGTGCAACGACTATCTTGCATCAGGGTGCGCTCGTCAAGGGAGATATTGCTCCAACCGAATATTGCTCTAAAGAGACCCTCCGGAGGGCCAGATGGATCAGCAGGTCAAGAAGAAGGCGACGATCTATGATCTGTCCGTGCTATCGGGCAGTTCGCCGTCGACCGTGAGCGCAGTGCTGAATGGCACTTGGCGCAAGCGCCGCATCAAGGAAAGTACGGCGGAAACAATTCTCAGCCTCGCCGAACGCCA
This sequence comes from Mesorhizobium sp. M0208, assembly GCF_040322015.1. Classification (NCBI taxonomy): domain Bacteria; kingdom Pseudomonadati; phylum Pseudomonadota; class Alphaproteobacteria; order Hyphomicrobiales; family Phyllobacteriaceae; genus Mesorhizobium; species Mesorhizobium sp. M0208. The sequence goes on from NZ_JAMYSP010000057.1 coordinate 6,286, forward strand.
CCAGTACACCACCAATCTGCAGGCGCGAGGCTTGCGACGGTCGCGATCTGGCCTCGTCGGCCTGATGCTGCCCATCCACGACAATCGCTACTTCTCCTCAATGGCGCAGACATTTGAGGGACATGTGCGCAGCCGCGGTCAATGCCCGGTCGTGGTGAGTGCCAGCCGCGACCCGGAAGAGGAACGCCGGACCGCGGAGACGCTGATTTCCTACTCAATCGACCAGCTCTTCATCGTCGGCGCCACCGATCCCGACGGCGTACACGAGGTCTGCGAGGCGGCGGGACTGAGGCATGTCAACATCGACCTCCCGGGAGCAAAGGCGCATTCGGTAATCAGCGACAACTATGAGGGTGCGCGGATGCTGACGGAGGCAATCATCCGCCAGTTCGGCAATGATGACCCCCTGCGACCGGACGAGCTGTTTCTGTTTGGTGGCCGCAACGACCACGCAAGCCGCGAGCGCATCGCCGCTTTCCATGCGACCAAAAAGGCACTGTTGGGCGCCGACCCTGATGACGGAGTACAGTCCTCCGGCTATTCGCCGGACATAACATTGCGTGCCTTCGAGGCATTTTGCCAACGCCATGGCAAGCTGCCGCGCGCATTGTTCATCAATTCGTCGATCAATATGGAGGGTCTGCTGCGTTTCATGGCGGGCCGGCCGGCGGAGATGTTTAGCGAGCTTGTCGTCGGTTGCTACGACTATGACCCATTCGCCTCTTTCCTGCCCTTCCCCGTAATCATGGTGCGGCAGAATTTTGAGGCGATGATTGCGAAGGCGTTCGAACTGATCAATGAACCGCCCACGGCCCCGCAGATTTTCCTGATTGCGCCGGAGTTGATCCAACCCAGGTCGGCTCTGAAAGGGCCGCTGGACGCGTTGAAGGATATGGCGTGAAGCGCCCCGAGAACCCGTCTTTGCACAGCTCTCTTCATCCAGGCATCAACGCCTGGCACGTGTAGCGTCTTTATGGAAGTCAGCGGCGGCAGCGGAACAGTGGCGCGCAGGGAAGTTCGGCGCTCGCAGCAAACCTTTCCTCACAGTATTGCTGCTGGATCAGTTGCTCCGATCGGCTCGCGTCTTTGCTCTGGATACGCAAGCTCGCCGGACTCGTTATCTGTTGAGTAGCCTCAGGAGAAAGTTGAGAATGAAACCTGGCGTCGTCTCGGCGCCCTTCGGTTGCGCGCGGCCGGGCGGTGAAGGCCGGCGACGTGCTGCTGTCGAAGCGATAATTCGATGCCACGGATCCGCTGATCGCATTCGGGTGAATGGCAACTCGATCAAAGGGCCCACGTTTTATTGCCGCGACTTGCGGACGTCGTGCGGTGTGCAATGGAGGCGGCAACGAAAACATGCGGGCTGAGATGCGCCCCATCGCAAGACTGAGTGCGGCCACGCCGTCGAAGCCCTTTTTGGTCGAACCGGATGCGGATGTGGCAATGCCGGTGACGTTTTAGACAGCGACGGGATGTTTCCTGTTCAGTCGTTCCTGCTGCGGCGTGTGGGCGTAGAGTTCCCGGTAGCATTTGGAAAAATGCGACGCCGAAACGAAGCCGCACGCGATGGCCACTTCGACTATGGGCAAGGCTGACTGGATCAGCAAATGCCGTGCGCGCTCAAGGCGGATATCCAAATAATAGCGGGCCGGGGAGCGACCCATTTCGAGATGGAACAGACGCTCGATCTGCCGTCGCGAGAGCCCGACATGGTCGGCAATATCACCAATCGATATCGGTTCGGACGGATTGGCGTCCATGAGTTCTATGATCGTCAGCACCTTGGAGTTCTGAACGCCAAGCCGTGCTCGCAGAGGAAGTCGCTGGCGATCGCTCGGGCTGCGTACTCGATCGGTCAGCACCTGCTCACATACGTGCCTGACCAGAGTGTCGTCGAAATCATCGCCGATCAGCTTCAACATCATGTCGAGAGCAGCAGTCCCGCCGGCGCATGTATAGATGTTCTGGTCGACCTCAAAAAGGTCGGCAAAAACGTTGGCGTTCGGAAACGCCTCGGCGAAGCCAGGCAGGTTTTCCCAATGGATGGCGCAGCGTTTGCCAGAAAGCAACCCGGCAGCCGCGAGCATATGCGCACCGGTGCAGAGCCCGCCGATCGCAACACCGCGATTATGTTCCTCGCGCAACCAGGCAAAGGCCGACTTGTTTGAATAGCGCTCGATGTTGATGCCGGTGCAGACGATGACCATCGATGGCCTATCTGGGCCAGCCATCTTACGCCGCTCGTCCTCCAACGACGTGTTCACGGCGCACAACACGTTGTTCGAAGCGGGTACAGGCTGCCCGTCGATACTAGCGAGCCGCCATTTGTAGGCTTCGTAACCGAGCATCCGGTTGGCGATGCGGATAGGCTCCAGCGCCGTCGCAAAGGCGACCATGGTGAAATCCGGCACAAGGAAGAAGACGAGGGAACGCTTGATGGGATGTTCGGCTATATTCATTGGGCTAACGTTGGTGTTGCGAACAGGATGTCGCGATGCGTTGTCTACGCCAGACGCGGCAACAACGGTACTTCATTCCACATGGTGATGAGATTCCGTCGCAGGACGCAATTTATCATATTTTCCTTCCCAACAGCATGAGAACGGTGGGGCGGCCAGGCAGGTTTCTGGGGCCAAAATCCGGGTAAATCATGCATTTCGTGTCCATCCAACTGGCTGCTACTAGCAGGCTGTTGAAGAAGTCTGGCGTACTGCCTTGAGGATGGCTTCGTCGCCGTTGTGGTAGGCGAAGGTGATCTCGATCGAGCCGTCGTCGAGCAATTCGGCATGGCCATTGCCTGTGACGTCGTCCATCTCGTCACATCCGCCCCATGTGAAGTGAACTATCGAGGGGCCGTAGCTCAGATCGAGGCCGGCTTGCAGGGCGCCAAAGGCGATCTCGCCGTTGTTGTCGGGTCCGATGGTGATGGTTGCGGGTCCACAGAGGTTCAGGTAACCGCGATCCCAGAGATCGGCTTCGATGATCCGCCACCGGCCGATCAGTTGGCAGCCCGCGGGCGCGGTCATTTCGGCGCCGCCAAGAGCTTGGGCAGCCGCACCAGATTGTAGGCGGCGGCCGCGAAGGTGAAGGCCCATCCAACGCGGTCGCGGCCGCGCAACTTGGTCTTCTCCTGCCCGGCGACGGTCTTGATCCAGCCGAACGCCTCTTCGATGCGCTTTCTGATGCGCTGGCTGACGGCATAGCCACCGTGGCGCGTGGTCCGGCGATCGATCGCGGAACGGCGGCCGCTCGTGTTCTGCGCCACGTGCGGCGTCACCCTCATCGGGCGCAGCTCGTTTATGAAGTCCTCCGCGTCATAGGCCTTGTCGGCGCCGAGCGTGATCGCCTGCGGCCGGTCGGATGAGTGGCGATACGCTCGCCACTGCATGTCTGGTCGAATAACCATTGGCGTAGATCGAGATCGGAAGGGTATAGAACGGTTCGTTTGAGGGCGCTCGCGCCATGATGCGGAGGTTGAGGACGAACAAGCGGGCACGCTCTGAGCTTTAACAGGGGCGGCGTAGCGTCCCTCCTTCCTAGGCAGAAGCCATTTAGAGGGCAAAAAGTCCGTTCGCGCCCACGCAAAGTAATGGGCACATATCAGCCACAAAAAAGTCGGCCCGATCTCGCGCAGCAGTGCAACGCGGGCAAACTGCCTCTCCTGTATCAACAGGAGGATTTCGTATCGAGCGAAATGCTCGCTAGAATTTCCTGGAGGTCGGCGGTCATGTTCAGTCTCATCTCGGCAGGGAGCGGGCAACAATCCAAAGGCGTTCATAAAGAACGGCCTCGTCGAACTCGCCGTCCGAGAAGAGTGCCATTGCGCTCACGCTCAGGCGCTCCGCCTCCATGCTACCAACGGAGATACCTGCCTCGGCGCAGACACGATCAAAGACCTGCTTTAACAAAGCCAGATCGCCAGTATACCCAATGCCACTTATTGAGACAGGCCCATGGCAGCAGATACTTCGAAAATCGCCTCGGTTAGCTCTTCATCGGATGCGGCCAAATAAGGCGCAGCCCGCCTAATTTCCTTCACTGCCGCTTTGATCGAAACGGTGCCGTCATACTCGGCCCTGTTTAGAAGTGCAGCGATTGCTTGTTCTAGAACTGGAGTTACCCTTTGAACACTGCTCATCCACCCCCCCAACGATACGCCCCAGCGGAATAATAATCTATTCTTGGTTGGCTTCAATTGGATGTAAGAAACGTACGGTTGGTCATCGTTGCTTTGCCCTCAGTCCGGAATATTTCGCGCAAGAATACGCATGCTCGTCTTGATGTCGCGCCGCGGTGTGGCTTAGAAGGGCTCTCGTGATCGGCCCAGGGATTTGCACGTCGAGGCGCCGGCCGAAGTGCCGAAGTGCCGAAGTCAAGGTGGACGTCTCCTCACTGACCATTCAGCATGCCGGTCGCCCTGATGATCCGTCGCTCGCGGACCAGCATCCCAGCCATGCTGGGCGTGCCAGCTTGTCAGCCGCTCGTTATCGAGATCGAGCGCGTCCCAGGCTGAGTCGATGAAAGCGAAGCTTGCCGGCTTGATATTTGCAACGAATGAGGTTTGTTGGCGGAATAACGAATTGTTTGCGTGATTTGGCAATAAACAGCCCATCCTTTTCAACGCGCGGCATTAGACAAGAGGAAAACTCGATGACCGTTTCTGCAGACCAAAACGACCATGCTGATCTCGTATCAATTACCGCCGAGATCGTTTCCGCCTACGTTTCGAATAACCCGCTGCCGGTCGGCGAGTTGTCGAAGCTGATCGGAGATACTTATGTTGCTTTGCAAGGGATCGGCACACCTGTGGCTCCAGCCGCAGTCAAGCTGGAGCCCGCGGTGTCCATCAAGAAATCAGTGACACCGGATTTCATCATTTGCCTGGAAGACGGGAAGAAATTCAAATCCTTGAAGCGGCATATCGGAACGCATTACAATCTGAGCCCTGACGAATACCGGCAGAAATGGAACCTGCCCTCCGACTATCCGATGGTGGCGCCAAACTACGCGGCCACCCGCTCGGCTCTTGCGAAATCCATCGGGCTCGGGCGCAAGGCAGCGCCCGCACCAGCCGCGGCAGAAAAACCAAAACGAGCTGGTCGCGCAGCAGCAGCGACAACAGCCCCCACGGCAATCAAGTCGCCGGTAAAGAAGGCGCGCAAGGCACTCGTCAAAGCGTAGCGTGCTGCACGAAAAAGGAGGTCCGTGCGGTGTCGTGCCTGAAAATGGCAAAGCCTACTGTTCCAGCACATCGATCAGAAGAGTAGCCCAGTCAATCGCGGCGCGCAGCTCCCACCCGCACGACCCATGTAGAGCTAGGTCTGCTGCTTCCTGGCATCACGCTGACGACCAATGGAGCAGACGATATCTATCCCATCGAGTCGCTTCAGCTGTTCCAGTTCGACGGGGCGAAGTACCAGCCGGTCGGCGACGTGTTGTCTTACGAGGGCAAGACGCCGAAGAGTTGATCTCAACACCCGTGCTATTCCAAACGACTGAGCCCGCGGTGGCCCGGCCACCGCGGCTCTAGCAGACTGTCCAGATCGAGCGCAAGTTTGCCAGCACGTCGACGGCGGCGTTGTCACGGCAACCGCTTGTCAGGGATCGCTGCGATAGATGCGGGGGATTACACTTCGCAGATCAGCTACAAACGGCATCGGTTCCCACCCGAGATACGGTGTGACTTTATTATCGATTTCCGCTGAGCCCTGCGTCACGTCGAAGACATGCCGCTCGAGCGCGGCATCGTCGTTTCCTACGAGACGATCCGTCGCTGGGGGCAGGAAGTTCGGGCCGGACTACGCCCGGCGCCTGCGCCGCAAGCAGCCCCGTCGAAATGATATCTGGCACCTCGACGAAGTCGCCATCACGATCGCCGGCAAGAAGCATTTGTTATGGCGCGCCGTCGACCAGGACGGCTATGTGCTCGACGAGATCGTCCAAACCCGGCGCAACACCAAGGCCGCCAAGCGCTTGCTGACACGGCTGTTGAAGAAGCAGGGTCAGGTGCCGAAGCGCATGATCACCGACAAGCTCGGCTCCTATGGAGCAGCGCGGCGTCAGGTCATGACGGACATCGAGCACCGGTCGCACAAGGGCTTGAACAACAGAGCGGAGAATTCGCATGTGCCACTGCGAAAACGAGAGCGGATGATGCAAGGTTTTCGACCACCGGGGAGGCTCCACCGTTTTGTCTCGACCTTCTCTGTAGTCCGCAATCTCTTCGTCCCGCCCCCGTTCAAAACGCTCCGCCTTTGAAATCCATCTTCACCGCCTGAATGCCATGGCGCAATGGAAGGTATGGCGCCACAAGCGGCATGATGACACGGTTTGCGCCCATCCCGTTCTAACTGTTCCGCGGACAGTTTCGCCCGACAGGCGGCCGGCACCTCATTCGGCCGAATGGGCGGACATGGGCATTCGATCTCAGTTCGATCTCCCGACTATGTCCACGAAGAATAGCTAGTACTGAGGCCCACATACTGCAGGAGGCCGACCGAGTTACGAGGCTATTGCTGAGGGATGGCACAATGACCCTTGTCGCTGCGACGACCCTTCGTGCCCCATGTTCCTCGGGAGAGTCGTTAAAATCCCTTACGGCAAAGGATTTCAAGGTCCGCCTTCTCCATTCCCTGGATGCCAAGCGCAGGAAGAATATCATTATCTCGCTTGAGATCGCGACCGTAGGCGGCCGAGAATATGGCAATTCCGGCCTCGTGCAGGAGTGCTGGATTTCCGCTGATCTTTCCTAAAAGAACGGTCGGCAGCAGTCCGAACGGAACATCCTCTAGGATATAGCGGCTTTCGATGGTTGTCGGGCCAAAGCCGCCACGGCCTTGACGATCCATTTCCTGGTTCATTTCAGAAACGGTGTCCATCGGCACATGGAACGACAAAGAAAAGTGCTCCTGGACGGTGCGCACGGCCGCACCGAAACGACTAGCGATCGCCAATCGTTCGGCGTCGAGGGTCTCGATAAAGCGGCCGACCGCCGGGGTGACGTTTCCACCCTGGCTCCACTGCTCTGCCTTCTCCATGCGTGTGAGGTTGAAGAGGGCAATCCCCAGATGGTTCTGCGGATTGAGGTTGCTGAGCGCAATCGCAAGCAGACCGTCGCGCCTGACGAAACGATCTCCGAACAGGGTCGTGCAAAGTTGGAACCCTTGGTCCATCGCATCGAAAGGCAGCGTCGCAACATCGAGCTTCTGGCGAACGCTGGCGACATGGACTTCTGTTGGTCCGGACTGGCGGCCGGTCACCAGCGTTGTGCCCCAGACGACGATCGGCAGGCTAACCTTGCGTTGCGACAACTGCTTGGAAAGATACAGCGCTCCGAAGGAAGTGTGCGAACTGATGATCAACGGCATTCCCTGGCTGAGATAAGGAGCGGCAGCATCCATCACTTTCTTGTGCCCGTTAGCCGGCAGCGCGATCATCACTACGTCCGCGGTGGCAACGGCCTCTTTACAATTCTTGGCGATACGCACCGGCACCGTTGCCTCGATAGCGCCTGTGGCCTTTAGCAATTCACCGGCCGCGAGTGCCTTGGTTCGCACTCCCGACGGCGACCAAAGCATTGGATCATGTCCCACTTCTGCCAGGTAGGCAGCAAGGCCGTAAGCAATTGCGCCGGCCCCCAGAATACTCACGCGCATAGGATTTCTCCTGTTCCAGTCCTTATGGATCGCGGCTCGAAGGCCGTTGCTGTGTGAGCACGCAGGCACAACTCGATCGAAACCCATCGCTTCCTTGCGCCCGCCCACCCATGCGATCGTCACTCCACGGGATCAACTGGAACGCGTTCGAGCCACATAGCCGGGACGGTCGACGACGCTCTTTGGGTTGGCGAACCATTTCGACGTACCTCGAATCACCGACACGTCCCCGGCCATATTTCATTTCCGCCTTGACATATATCAAATCTGCATGAGACGATCGTACTCATACATAAAACGCATGTAGGCGTAAATGGAAACTCGAGATCTCCAGGCCTTCCTTGCTGTTGCTGCCAGCGGCAGCATCACCAAGGCGGCTGACGTGCTCGGACGTTCCCAGCCTTCGGTGACCCGCACCATCCAGGACCTCGAGGTGGAGCTCGGCTTCGAATTGTTGCACCGTGTCGGTCGACGCGTGCAGTTGTCCGAAGAGGGTGCGGCTTTCGAGGAGGAAGCGCGGCGCTTGCTGATGTCCTTCACCGAGTTGGCAGCTCGGGCCAAAATGATTGCCGCCGGCAGAGGCCGGATCCTGCAGATTGTCACCACCTCTGCGATTGGAACCGGCTTGATCCCGAGGGCCATGGCCGAGCTCAAGGGTGTCGAACTTCCGCACGAGACGCATCTCGGGCAGTTTCTTCCTTCGATCGTTTCCCAGGAAGTGCGCAGCGGTCGTGCCGAGATCGGTTTTTCGAGCCTGCCGCTCGACACGCCCGGCCTGGATGTCCTGAGGCTCTATTCGGCACCCGATGTGGCTGCCGTGCGGAAGGACGATCCGCTGGCTGAGCTTGATGTGATCCCGCTTTCGGCTTTTGCCGGTCGACGCGTCGCCACGCTTCTCAATCCGCTGCGTTTTCAGTTGCATGTCTCCAAGGCACTGGCGGCCAGGGGCATCGACACCGGTCCAATGATCCGGACCAATACCGCGTACGGTGCGTTGCAGATCGTGCGCCAGACTGGCGCTGCGGCAGTCATCGATCCCCTCACCGCTTATGGCCTCGCCCTGCCTGATGTCGTCATCCGCCCGATCGACGTGACCGTTCTGTTTTATTGGGGCGTTGTGGCCGCCGAAAAACGTCCGCTTCGTCCGGTCGCGCAGGCGTTGATGAATGCGGTCGAAGCGGTTGCTGAACGCACGATCGCGGGTTTCACGAAGCTCGATCCGGCCTTGGCCGGCCAGTTGGTGAACGGCTCTGAATCCGGCACAAATCACGGGACTGGAATATGAAGCATACCCCCACACTGCCGGCCCCGGCGGGGCTCGCTGCGCTGGAAGCGCAGCTTGCACAGGATCTCGAGTTTCTCGAGCTGCCGGCCAAGCCTTGGGTTCCGACGCGCACGGAGAATGGCGTCCCGGTCCGTGACGTCGTTGTCATTGGCGCCGGCATGTGCGGACTTGCCGCCGTGGCAAAACTGGTGCTGACCGGCATCACCAATGTCGTCGCCTACGATGCGGCTCCGGCCGGGCTCGAAGGACCATGGGTGACCTTTGCCCGTATGCAAACGCTTCGGTCGCCCAAGACCTTGCACGGTCCGTCGCTCGGGCTGCCTCAAATGACGTTCCGCGCCTGGTATACGGCCCAGTGGGGAACCGACGGCTGGCAGGCGCTTGACAAGATTCCGCGAGGCCAGTGGATGGATTACCTGGTCTGGTACCGCAAGGTCCTTGCTCTGCCGGTGCGCAACAGCGTGCGCATAACCGGCGTCGCGCCCTCCGGCGATCTGATTGCAGTCGATGTCGAGGGCGCCGAAACGGGCCGGGTTCTCACCCGTCATCTCGTTCTGGCCACAGGCCGGTCGGGTCTCGGCGGTTTTGCCGTGCCCGATTTCCTTAAGGGCATCGATCGCGCCTATTGGGCTCATTCTGCCGACGACATCGATTTCGACGCGCTGAAAGGCAAGCGTGTCGCTGTCATCGGCGCTGGTGCCTCTTCCATGGACAATGCCGCAACAGCCCTCGAGGCTGGCGCCGGCTCTGTGGACATGTTGATCCGCCGCAAGGAAATGCCACGCATCAACAAGCTGACCGGCATCGGCAGCCAGGGTGTCGTGCTCGGCATCCATGAACTGCCCGATGCGTGGAAGTGGAAATTCTTCGACTACACCGCCTCGACCCAGACGCCGCCGCCGCGTTCTTCGACGCTTCGCGTATCTCGCCACTCCAATGCTCGGTTCTTTCTCGACTGCGGCATACTTGCGGTAAAGGAAGATGCCGGGGGCCTGCTGATCGAAACAACGCAGGGGCCAATGCACTACAACTTCCTGATCGCTGCAACCGGCTTTTCAAACGACTTCAGTGACCGCCCGGAATTTGCCGCGCTCGCCCCGCATATCCGGACCTGGTCGGATGGTCGGTATTCACCGGAGATGGGGCCGCCGCGGGCGGGCATGTCGGATGCGCCGGATCTCGGTCCTGCCTTCGAGTTTCGCGAACGCATTCCCGGTTCCTGCCCGATGCTGGCACATATCCACTGCTTCAACGACGCCGCCATGCTGACGCACGGCAAGGTCTCCGGCGACATCCCGGCCGTCAGCGCCGGTGCCGACCGTCTTGTGCGCGGCATCGCATCGTCACTTTTTGCCGAAGATGTCGAAACCCACTTCGCCAATCTGATGGCTTACGACACGCCAGAGCTTCTGGGCGACGAATGGGTCGATTCAACTCCCCTGCTGCAGAAGGAGGCCGCGTTGTGATCGACGCGATGGACAAGGCTGCCGGCCTTTCACCGGATGATACCCTTTTCGCCGCAAGGCGGTTTCGGCCGGAGTTCGTGCAAGGGGCGGAAGAATGTCGCCTCTCCGTCTTGCAGCCTTTAAACGATCAGGGGCTGGCGCCGAATTTGAGGGTTGCTCTTGCCCGCCGCATGGCCGCCCTGAATGCCGATCCGATCCTGATGGCCGAGTATGATGTCCAGTTGGCTCAGCTTGACCCGACTGAGCAGCTTCTGGCCTTGGCCCGAGGGGAAACGGATTTGAATGAACCTTTGGCGACCATCGTCCGTCATGTCGACCTGATCACGCTGACGCCGAAAAGCGCGGAAGCGAGCCATATCGTTCTGCTTGAGAAAGCTGGATTGAACAATCCTCAGATTGTCGCGCTCTCGGAACTGATTGCCTTTGTCAACTTCCAGACACGGGTGGCGACCGGCTTGCGTCTGATGAGGTCGACATGATCTCCTCGGTTCGTCTGAAGCCCTTGAATTGGCATCCCTACATCGCGCCGGTCGAGCTGTCCGAGGCCACGCCGGAACAGCTTGAGGCGATGAAGGTCACGCCATCGGCCAAGAAAGTTTCGGAATATGTGCGCACCCTTGCGCATGACCCAGAGAGCTATCTTGCCCGCACCATCTTGTTCAACGCGATCATGTATGTCGAAGGCGGGCTCGCCCGTCCCGATCGAGAACTTGGCGCATTGGGCGCCTCGATCGTCAATGGCTGCAAATTCTGTGCCGTTGTCCACGCCCGCAGGCATGCAGAGCTGACCAAGAGCGACCAGGTTGTCACCGCGCTTTATCTCGACAAACCCGAAGCGCTAGGGCCCCGCGATGCGGCAATCTACAGCTTTGCCCGCCGCCTGTCGGCGGCACCGTCGGAAGCAACGACAGACGATATCGCCGCGCTTCGATCAGTCGGCATGGACGATCGCGAGATCATCGACCTGATCCACGCCATATCGATCTTCGGCTGGGCAAACCGGCTGATGCACGTTCTCGGCCATGCGGAGAGCGGGTGATGATATCGCATGCCGTCAAGGCACTCCGTCCCACACTGAAGGGCACCAACCAGAATGCTTGAACTCAAAGATATAAAGCTGTCCTACGGAAGCACGCAGGTCCTGAACGGCGTCAATCTCTCGGTAAAGCGAGGTGACGTCGTGTCGATCATTGGCCCCAGCGGCACAGGCAAGACCACTCTGCTGAAATGCATCAACTACCTGGTCAAGCCGGCATCTGGAACCATCGCGTTCGACCAGATTCAGATGGATTACCAGCGCGCCGACAAGGCAGCCATCCAGGCTATCCGGCTGCGGACAGCGATGGTCTTTCAGCAATTCAACGTCTTCAAGAACATGACCGTCCTCCAGAACGTCATGGATCCGCTGGTCGTCGTGCAACGCAAATCCACGGACGAGGCCCGTGAAATCGCGCTCAGGGAGCTTGAGCGAGTTGGCCTCTCGGCCAAGCGGGACAGCTATCCGTCCCAACTGTCAGGCGGCCAGCTCCAGCGGACTGGAATCGCACGAGCGCTGGCGGTTCGGCCGGATGTGATGCTCTTCGACGAACCGACGTCATCGCTTGATCCAGAACTGGTCGGTGAGGTTCTTAAGGTCATCAAAGATGTCACGTCGTCCGGGATCACTTCGCTGCTTGTGACCCACGAAATGCAATTCGCAAGGAACATCTCAAACCGGATCGTCTTCATGGATCGTGGCGTGGTTGCCGCCGATGGCAGTCCGGCTGAGATCTTCGATGCGCCTTCCAGCCCACGACTTGCTCAATTCCTGCAGTCAGAACTTGCTTTTCAATAACTCAACAAGAAGGGAACTAAGAAATGTCTACAATCAAATCCAGTTTTTCCCGTCGTTATGCCCTGGCCGTCGCCGGCGGCATCGCAATTGCCCTTGCAACCGCAGGGATCGGTTATGGTCAGACCGTTCGGACCATCAAGATCGCGACCTCTGCCGAATCCAAGCCATTGGCTTGGGGCGCGCTCGGCGTCGAGCCGCAAGGCTATGAACCCGATCTGCTGAGGGCGATCAACGCAAAGTTGCCGCAGTACAAGTTCGAAATGGAAGGTGTCTCCGACATCGCGCAGGAGACCGGCCTGGCCACAGGCAAATACGATATCGCGGTCGGTGGCTACTACAAGTCGCCCGAGCGCGCGAAGCAGTTCTTCATTCCGGAAAACCCCATGGGCGCCAGCTTGATGAAGATCTACAGCAAGAAAGGCAGCGGCATCAAGGAAATGAAAGACCTGGTCGGCAAGAGGATCGTTCCGACCACGGCCGGCGGCGGAACCTACAAGTTCATCATGAACTGGCAAAAAGAAAATCCGCAATACAAGCTTGACGTGACGGCGTCCAGCGCCGGAATCCCGTATCCGAACCGACTGGACGAAGTTCAGAACGGCAAGTTCGACGCATTGGTCCTGCCTTCAAATCTCGGTGAGCAGACCGTCATCGATGAAAAGAAGCTCGACATCGTAGCGTCCGAACCAGTCTTCACCAACAACACCTATATGCTTATTCACAGGTCAGATGAAAACAAGGTTGTGGTCGACGACGTGAACAAAGTTCTCAAGGAGTTGAAAGACGACGGCACGATCGAAAAGCTCTCGCAGAAGTGGTTTGGCGAAGGCATCGTCAAGTATATGAAATGACGCGATCTGAGTAGATATCGTCAGCGGCAAGGCTGAATTGCAAGAAGGAGTGTTTCAAGTGGATGTTTCTGCTATGATTCCCGAGTTGCTCTCGGCATTGCCGCTGACGCTCGCCATCACGCTTACCGCCATGTTGGTCGGCTTTTGCCTGGCGCTCGTTGCGACAACATTGCGGGTTCGCAGGATCCCAGTGGTCAGCCACCTTACCGACCTCTACGTGTCCTATGCCCGCAGCGTTCCCGTCGTCCTCCAGTTGTTTGTCGCGTTCTATGGGCTACCCTTGTTGGTGGCCCTGTTCGGCTCCGCAGATTTCTTCTCGCCGACGATCGCTGCGATGGTCGGACTGAGCTTTTACCATGGCGGTTATCTGTCGGAAGTCCTGCGGCCCGCATACCTGGCCGTCGATCGCGGCCAGCATGATGCGGCCGACAGCCTAGGATATACCTTTCGCCAGAAGATCACCCGCATCGTGGGCCCCCAGGCGGTGCACTTCGCATTGCCCGGCTATGGAAACTCCATCATCTACCTGATCCACAACGTTGCGCTGGTCATGTACATCGGGGCGGCGGACGTGATGGCGACCGCGCACTTGATCATGGAGCGCGACTATAACCAGTACCAGTTCGAAACATACCTCGTCCTGGCGGTCATCTATGCGCTGATGTGCCTGATCGCGTGGTTCATCGTGCACTTGTTCGAGCTTCGCTCGCCGATGCAAGCACCTGAGGCTACCACAACGGCTCAGATCAAGAACGCGGCCATCGCCAGCGTCTGACCTAAAGGGTATTAAACCATGTTCGATACCGATATTTTGCTCCAGGACACCCAGGAAATTCTGGGCGCCGTACCTGTAACGCTTGGAATGGCGCTGACGATTTTCGTCTTGTCGACGATAGTCGGCAGCATTTTTGCACTCGTCGAATACAGACGAGTCCCGGTGCTGCGAGAACTCATCATGGCTTACAAAATCGTCTTCAAGGGCGTTCCGATGGTCATCGTGATTTTCCTCGCCTATTTCGGTCTGCCCCCGGCATTCCAGTTCCTGCTCTCGTTGCTCGGGATCAATTTCAACGCCCACGAAACACCCAACTGGGTCATCCTTGTTATCGCAGTGACAGGCTGTATCGCTGCGTTCCAATCCGAGATTATCAAGGGAGCCCTGAACGCCTTCGACACAGGTCAGTCAGACGCCGCCCATTCGCTTGGCTATACGAACGGCCAGCTGTTTCGACGGATTCTGTTCCCCCAGGTGGCGCTCACGGCAATTCCAGACCTGACAACCTCGATGATGGTCATCATGAAGGCGCTTTCTCTCGGATTCGCCATCGAGGTTGTCGATATCTTCGCCCAGTCCCAGTTGACCGCCGCGCTGAACTACTACTACCTCGAAGCCTTCGTGATTGCCGTCGTGATCTACATGGTGATTGCCTATATCGTCACCCAGATTGCCGACAGGCTGGAACAGGCCCTTAGGGTACGGACGTGAGGGCAAGCATGTGGGACAGGATCGCCAAGCTTCGGATATCGAGCCGCACCTGGGAGGCAATTCTTTTGGGGATGAAAAGCTTGAGGCGAACCTCAAATAGCCGATGTATGTACTGGTGATTTGACGCGATTCCATGGACAGTGGTCCTCCGCTATCACCATCCCGCCCGACGCTACGATCGCATGCTCGGACAGGCGTTCGCCGCTGCTCTATTCTGCAGCGAGAGCGGAGAGCCTGTTCCAGCGCGTGCTCGAAGACGCCTATGTCGATATTCGAACGGCCGAGCAAAAGCTGGAACTCGATCATCTCGACCCCAAGGAAGCGCTGGAAAGGCTGGTGCGCTTCACCTGGAAACATTATCTCGATAATCCGGAATTCCTGACCATGGTTAACAGCGAAAACCTGCACAACGCGCGCCATCTCAAGAAGTCCAAGGTCGTTCAGGACATCAGCCGACGTCTGGTCACGATGGTCGACACGCTTCTGGAGCGCGGTGCAAAGCAGGGCGTGTTCCGGGACGGCGTCGCTCCGGTTCAGTTGAACATCACGATCGCCGCCATCGGCTACTACTACTTCACCAACCGCTTTACCGGCGCCATCATCTACGAGCGTGATCTGATGTCGCGGGAAGCTCTCGATACAAGGCTGCAGTTCAATATCGATACCATCATGCGCCTTGTCAGCAAGTAGCCGTCGTTCCAGGATGGAATCTCTTTTTCCACGGGATTAGACGGGGATTGCGCGCAGGTCCGTCGGCATATATCCGACCCGAGCACCACCGTGTTCGGATGACGGATGCCCCCTGTCAGCCCGCGACTTTGGTCAGGCGGTGCAGGGCGAAATCGGCGAAATAGTCACCCACGCCACTGGCCTGGAAGCGCTGCATGGCGGCGCCGTCCATATGGGCGCGCCACTCATCTTCGCTTGCCCACGTCTCGACGAAGATGCGGACGCGGCCGTCATCGAGCGACTGATGCAGTTCGTAGCGCAGACAGCCGTCTTCGAGCAGGGTCTCTGCGACCAGCTTTTCCTGGGCTGCGCCGAGCGCCGCCTCCTTGCCCGGTTTGGCGGTGGTGATGGCAATAACGGTAAGCGGTGACTGTGACATTGATACCTCTGTCAGGCGATGGTGTTGATGAGGCCGCCTTCGGTGCGCAGGGCGGCGCCGTTGGTGGCTGATGAGCGAGGGCTGGCGAGATAGGCGACGAGGTTTGCGACTTCTTCCGCCTCGATCATACGCTGCAGGAT
The DNA here is from genome assembly GCF_040322015.1 of Mesorhizobium sp. M0208. NCBI lineage: Bacteria > Pseudomonadati > Pseudomonadota > Alphaproteobacteria > Hyphomicrobiales > Phyllobacteriaceae > Mesorhizobium > Mesorhizobium sp. M0208. The sequence goes on from NZ_JAMYSP010000057.1 coordinate 22,111, forward strand.
CGATGGGGCGCGTGCGCTGGCGAAGAATTCGGCCTCGATCTGCTTGATCGGTGCGGACGGGTCGCTCGCCTGGCTGCGCAGGAAGGTCTCGATGCCGTCCGAACGGGTCGGCCCCGGCATCACCGCGTTGACCGTGACGTTGGTGCCGCGCGTCAGTTGCGCGAGGCCCCGCGAGATCGAGAGCTGCGCCGTCTTGGTGGTCGCGTAATGGATCATGTCGGCCGGAATGGCGAGGGCGGATTCGCTTGAGATGAAGATGATCCGACCCCAGTCCCGCTCCAGCATGCCGGGGAGATAGGCGCGCGACAGACGCACGCCGCTCATCACGTTGACGTCGAACAGATGGCTCCAGTCCGCGTCCGTGATGTCACCAAACTGCTTGCTCTCGTAGATGCCAAGATTGTTGACGAGGATATCAATCGCTGGCGCGCCCTTGGCGATAAGGGCCGCGCCCTCGGCGCTGGCGGCGTCGGCCAGGATGCCGCTGACGGCCTTGTTGCCTGGCGCCTTGACGGTGGCGATCGCCGCATCGAGCTTCGCCCGGTCGCGGCCGGTGATGATGACGATTGCGCCTTCGAGCGCGAGTGCGCGGGCGATCTCGACTCCGATGCCGGCGGTGGCACCGGTGACAAGGGCGGTCTTGCCCCTCAGCTGCAGGTCCATGAAAAGTCTCCAGATTGTGCCTGGAGGCAATCTATGATTTGAGACCCGAGAGCACTATTGCCGCCAAAGGACATGCACCTGTGAACGGGAATCATCAATGCCGCGCATATTGATGGAACGATCAGGCGAGATGGAGGTGTTCGCGCGTGTTGTTCAGGAGGGTGGATTCTCCGCCGCCGCGCGCAGCCTCGACCTGACGCCCTCGGCGGTCAGCAAGTTGATCGCGCGTCTTGAGGCTCGGTTGGGCACACGTCTTCTGCTGCGCACGACGCGTGCGATCACGCTGACCGAGGAAGGCGAGGCCTATCATCATGCCACGCTCAAGATACTGCAGGATCTGAACGACGCCGATCAGGAGGCGTCTGGCGGCGCGGTGCGTGGACGACTGCGGGTCAACGCCACCATCCCGTTCGGCACGATGTTCGTGGCCCCGGCCATGCCCGCCTTCGTCGCCCGCAACCCAGATCTGGTCGTCGATCTGAGCTTCACGGACGGGATCGTCGATCTCGTCGCGGAGAAAATCGATGTCGCCATCCGCATGGGCAATCTGCCGGACAGCGGTCTGATCGCGCGCAAGCTCGGGCAGAGCCGGCGCGTCATCTGCGCCGCCCCTACCTATCTCGACCGTCGGGGCAAGCCGGAGATCCCCGCCGATCTCGAGCGCCATGACTGCCTGACCTTCAACTTCCGCCGCGCCCGGCCATCCTGGCCCTTCCGGTTCGAGGGTCGCGACGTCGCACAGCCGGTCACGGGTAGCCTTGTCGTGAACAATGGCGAGACCATGAAGCAGATGGCAATTGTCGGCACCGGCATTGCACGGCTGGGCCTTTTCCATGTCGCCGCCGAAATAGCCGAGGGAAGGCTCGTGCCACTACTCGAAGATTGCAATCCAGGCGACCTCGAACTAGTCCATGCCATCTATGTGGGTGGCGGACCGCTGCCACACCGCGTACGTGCGTTCATTGAATATATGGTCGAGGTGCTCGACGAAACGCCCCTCCTGAAGGGGATATAGGAGCGGCGCGTCAATTCGGGTTGTTCAGTCGTGACAAGTCGAAGCCCGGTAATCGAGAACGCACCCGATGCTTTCCAGATGCATCTGTGAATCGGGACGGAAGGTTGACCCCTCGGCCCAAAGGCAACAAGTTCATGAATTTGCTAGCAGCTTCGCGATCAAGGTAGCGTCAGCATCGGCCGCGATCGTGACCATGCCTGGTTTTCATTTCATTTATGCAAATCAAGGCTTTGGGCAGCGAAGGCAAGGAATCAATCTTTCGTGCTGATTCACATTTTTTGCTTCGGGATGGAAGCCAACCGGGCGAGATCGCGCGCGATTGCAGTTCTCGACAAGTCCGGCGGCTGATCGGCGACGACGCTCTGTCTTCGGCGACCAAAAGCATTGTCGCCGCTCGACTTATCTCGCTCAGCCGCAGCAGCGAAGCCGGAACTGGTAGCTCGATGAGTGTGGGGAAGGCGGTAGCTCTCCCGCTACCAACCTATCTATAAACTGTTGAAATCATGCCAAAAACATGAACCTTTGGTAGCGCACTGTCCAAAAAAATCTTCAATGATTTCAGGGCCCGGCCTGCTACCTTGTGGTGCCAACGAAGTCGCAGAGGCGCCAGACGCGGTCTTTGTCTAGAGCGCCGGTTGTGCTTCTCCGCAGAAAGACCTCTCCCTGCCCTAATCCGCCCTCGCCATCCGGCTGGAGCAGTTCTTTCGGCCATGTCGTCGTAGAAGCCGGCCATCTACACGACCGAAATATCAGGCAGACCGTAGGCGGGACCGATTAGCGGGGCGGGCAAGCCCTCGATGATGGTCGAGACCGGCGCATCCGGTGCGAAGATGTTGCCGCTGTCACCTGGTTCGAAGAACTCACGCTCGATGCCTTCGACCTTCTGACGCTTCACCTTCTTGGAAGCGTCAAAGGAGATCGACAGCAGGCCGGGCTTAACCAGTTCGAGATATGCGGCTTCATACGAGGCGTCGATCACCCGTTGCGGGATCAAGTCGCTGGCGAGCGCGGAGCCGTAGACCGTGGCGCCGGTGCGCGGCCATGCACGTTCCTGCGCCAGTCCGCCTGTCGGCACGCCCTGAAAGCGCATATCGT
>NZ_JAMYSP010000058.1:0-22550 GCF_040322015.1 Mesorhizobium sp. M0208
ATTGCCCTGTTGTGGGGGGGGCCGGTTTTTTTTAATAACACCCTGTTAACCCGCGCCCGCGGGTCTCCGGGCGCGCGCCCGGTAAGACCGGCGGCGCGTGATCGTTGATGCTTCTCCTGATGGTCGGGAGAGGGATTTCGGTGATCAAGATCGGGGAGATGATGATGATACTGGATTTGCATCGGCAGGGCCTGTCGGTGTCGGCGATCGCCAGGGAGAGCGGGATCGACCGCAAGACGGTGCGCAAATACATTGAGCGCGGGCTCGAGGCTCCGGCCTACGGACCGCGCAAGCCGCGTCAGGCGGTGATCGATCCCTTCACGGCCTATCTTCGCGAACGCGTCACGCGATATCCCGGACTCACCGGCAGCCGGCTTTTCCGGGAACTGAAGGACCTCGGCTATGGCGGCGGCTACACGGCCGTCACCGACTTCCTGCGCGACGTCCGTCCTGCCGCGGCGGAGCGTGGATACGAGGTTCGCTTCGAGACCCCGCCCGGCGAGCAGGCGCAGGTCGACTTCGCCCAGTTCAATGTCGTCTTTACCGATGAGCCGACCACGCCGAGAATCGTCTGGCTATTCTCCATGGTGCTTGGCTTCAGTCGCCTTATCTGGGCACGCTTCGTCGTCCACCAGGATCTGCCGACTGTCTTGCGCTGCCATGCTGGGGCTTTCGAGGCGCTGGGCGGCGCTCCTCGCGAAGTGCTTTACGACCGTATGAAGACGGCTGTGATCGGCGAAGGCGATACCGGCGGCATCGTCTACAACCGTGCCCTCGTCGATCTTGCCCGCCACTATGGTTTCCATCCCAAGGCCTGCCGGCCTTACCGCGCCAAAACAAAAGGCAAGGTCGAGCGACCGTTCCGCTACATTCGCGAGGGCTTCTTCCTGGCCCGGTCCTTTCGCAACCTCGAAGACTTGAATGCGCAGTTGCGTCACTGGCTGGACACGGTCGCAAACCCGAGAGTTCACGCAACCACACGGCGTGTCGTCAACGAAGCTTTTGCCGAGGAGCGGGCAGCGCTCCGGCCGCTGCCGTTGGCTCCGTTCCGATCGGTCCTGAAGCTCGAGCGACGCATCAGCCGGGAGGGCATGGTTAGCGTTGGCGGCAATTTCTATAGCGTGCCCGACGCCACCAGGCGCCGTGTCGTCGAGGTGCACACTCTGGCCGAAGAGGTACGCATCTTCGAGGACGGCGCACTGATTGCCATCCATCCCATTCTAGAAGGTCGGCACCAGCGTCATGTCGAGCCCGGGCATCGCAACATCCACGTCCACAAGCGCCGACAAAGACTGAGGAACGACGAGGTCATCCTTCATAGCTCAGGCGACAGGGTCGCTCAGCGCCCGTTGGCCTTCTACGATGCCGTCGCCCGGGTGATGGCGAAGGAGCAGCGTCCATGACGAATGCGCTCGATACCACGCCATCCACAATCGACCGTATCCGCCACGATCTCGTCGGCCTGAAGATGCCACGAGCGCTCGAAGCGCTCGATCATATCGTGCGCCGGCTCGAGCAAGGCGAGATCGCCGCCCTCGAAGCCATGGACATCCTCCTTTCGGAAGAGTTGACCCTCCGCGAGAACAGCCGGATCAAAACGGCACTGCGCATGGGGCGTCTGGCCACGATCAAGACGCTCGCCGGCTTCGACTTCTCTTTCCAGCCCTCGCTCGACCGAGATCGAATCTTCACGCTCGCCCAACTCGGCTTCGTCGCCCGCTGCGAGATCGTCCACTTCCTCGGCCCACCCGGCACAGGCAAGAGCCATCTGGCCATCGCACTTGCCGTCGAGGCTGTGAAGGCTGGAAAGAGCGTCTATTTCTGCACGCTCGCCGAACTCATCGCCGCACTGGCAAGGGCCGAACGCGAAGGCCGCCTGCAGGAACGCATCCGCTTCTTCTGCCGGCCTGCTCTGCTCGTTGTCGACGAGATCGGCTACCTGCCCGTCATCCACGGTGGCGGCAATCTGTTCTTCCAGCTCGTCAACGCCCGCTATGAGAAGGGCGCCATGATTCTCACCTCAAACCGCGGCTTCGCCGAATGGGGCGAGGTCTTCGGCGATCCTGTCGTCGCAACCGCACTTCTCGATCGCCTGCTTCATCATGCGTCGTCGTCCAGATCGAAGGATCGAGCTATCGGCTCCGACAACACGCCGAGCTCATGCCCGAACACCTGCGATCAAAAGCCTCCATCACGCCGCCGACGCTCAACGCACCATCACGACCGCGCGGCCGGCCGCCGACAAATGGACACCCTTCCGCAACAGCCTGAGCGGCAAAACTGGGGAATTTTACTTCGGCACTTTTGGGGAAAATTCGAGCGGCATTGACACCGGCGGTGACAGTGCCGGGCTGCTCGTCTGCCTCACCGGGCTGCGCAGCAAGGCCGAGGCGCGCACGGGCACGCTTTATCCGTTGGTGGTGATCCAGGAGGCGGGGCTGGACGGCTTCTGGATCGACCGGGTGCTGAACCGCGAGGACTGGATCGAAAGTCACATCGTCGATGCGGCATCGGTCGCGGTGTCGCGCCGCCACCGTCGCGCCAAGACGGATCGGCTTGATGGCGAGGCGCTGATCCGCGCCCTGCTGGCCGTCAAGCGGGGTGAGCCGCGCGTCTGCTCGATGGTCCGGGTGCCGACGCCCGAGAATGAGGATCGCCGCCGGACCAACCGCGAGCGCAAGGTGCTGGTCGCCGAACGGGTCGAGCACGTCAACGGCATCAAAGGCCTGCTCTTCAGCCAGGGCATCCGCGACTACGAGCCTTTGCGCCGCGACCGCCGCGATCGCCTGGAAGAACTGCGGACCGGCGATGGCCGCGGCCTGCCGGCCCGCATGAAGGCCCAGATCGGCCGCGAACTTGACCGTCTCGAATTGCTGCTCGGCCAGATCAAGGCGGTGGAGGCCGAGCGCGACGCGCTGCTCGCCGCGATGGCGGTGGACGCCTCGACGCCGGCAGCGATGTTGCTCAAGCTGAAGGGCATCGGGCCGGAATTCGCGACGATCCTCCACGCCGAAGGGCTGTTCCGGCATTTCAACAACCGCAGGCAGGTGGCCGCCTACGCGGGACTGGCACCTTCCCCATGGAAGAGCGGCACGATCGATCACGAACAAGGCGTGTCGAAGGCAGGCAATCCGCGGCTGCGAACGACGATGGTCGAGCTTGCCTGGCTGTGGCTGCGCCATCAGCCGGCCTCGGGCCTGGCCCGCTGGTTCAGCGAACGGGTGGCGCGCAACGGCGGCGCCTCAAGAAGGCGATGATCGTCGCGCTCGCCCGCAAGCTGCTGGTGGCGCTGTGGAAATACGCGACCGCCGGCGTCATCATCCAGGGAGCGCTCATGAAAACCGCATGACCGCTTCCACCACCCTTTTCCTCCATTCCGCAAAGGCCTAATCAGCCTTTCGGATCCAGGTGGGCGAACCGAAAATATGCATGGCCTCAACAGCCGATCGGCAGAATGGTTTCGTCTTCCTGAGCCTGCGCCCGCCGCAAGCGGGATATTGGAGCTGCCGCCAGGAGCGGCGACCGCATGTGAGGTGGATGAGGCCCGGCGACCGGGCCGCGTCGGCGTCGCCCGTCCCGACCGACAAGCCTCACCCGCAGTTTCTGCTCATCTTCTTCCATCACAAGGTGTCCACCTATTTTGGTGGACACCTCATGCATCAGAGCACTCAACAGCAAAAGGTGCGGGGAAATTCGCGCTTACATCTCGATAGAGTCTTCGCTGTGATCCTTAACGGAAGTAACGTAGGTGTCAAACTGTGTGTTGTTCTGGAATACATACAGTCCGCCTTTCTGCCGAACCTCTCTTCGGAGGCACATTTCGCTCTCGGCCGCGGCGACGAGATCACGGCTATAGCGGCTGAGACGTTGCAGCCTCTCTGTTTCCTTTTATGAGCAGATGGGGTGCAGTTTGCCAGAAATTGAGCCCCCACTGCCAAAGCCTCGGATCCAACAATCATGTTACACGGACTAATGGATCACGCCCGGAAATCGCTTTAGCATGGCACCAACGGCTTGCGGTGCTGCCCAGGCTTTCGCATGGCCGACAGCGATGATGCCTGCATTCGCGCGGCTGCACATTTCGGACGGGCCGGGCAAAGCATCAATCACGATTCCTTCTACGCCTCTCTTCGCAAGGGCGTAGGCGGTCATGATGCCTGTCACACCTGCGCCGACCACGGCGACGCTGCGGTTTCGAACTGTGTTAGTCATTGCTATGCCTTCAAATACCGACGTCGCCAAATTCGCTTTCAGGATCCCCTCAAGGAGCGGAACCGGAGGCTGCAGGGCACAGTTCATCGCGCTCCCTCGCCAGAGCTGCTTCGCCCAGGGAGCTTCTTTGAGGTCTGACCTCGTCTCACTGATTGGAGACACGGTCCTAAGCAAGGACCCCATAAACACGCGTGGTAATCCACAAGATCTGTGCATCCTCGTCGCTCACTGAAATTAACGCGTGTCCCATAGTGGAATCGAAATAACTGCTGTCTCCTGGGAAGAGGCGAACAGGTGCATAATGCTCAGTGTGCAACATCACCTCGCCGGATAACACGTAGAAGAATTCCTCCCCCATGTGTCCCTGAATTTCAGAAAACTCCATGATCGAGCGTGCGCGCACACGCGTCAGCAGGGGGGTGAACTGCTTCGTCGAAAGGTCAGCGCTGAGCATTTCGTATTCGTAATGAGCCGACTTCTGCAGAATGCCCTCGCCCCTTCTGGTCACGACCCTACGTCCCGCCGCACCAGCCTTGTCCGTGATGCTGCCGAAGAGTTCCGTAACGTCAACGGCAAGTCCGACAGCAAGGCGCAGGATCGTCTCATACGTTGGCGATACCTGACCGTTTTCCACCTTCGAGACTGCGGAAATCGATAGCCCCGACCTTTGCGCCAAATCATTCAACGTGAGCTTGAGCTGTTTGCGCAATCTTTGAACGGTTGCGCCAATTGAAGGATAACCATTTTGTTTTACATAATCTATTTGGGGCATGTTTTTCGTTTCCATCACCTGCCCGGCTTTAAAAGATTGCAAATCCATAGGAGTCTAAGTTTGGTGAGTTCCGAATCCCGCTTAAGCGATGAATGGTGGATGCTCACGCATCGCCTTGCGTTTCGCAGCATCAACTTTGAGATCGGGCACGCTGGCACCGCCCATCCAGGAGAACGTCGCCTTATGTAAGGGTGATGTGAAGGCCACATTGAGGGAATTGTCGGCTTTACCTGCTAAGGTCGGCTGGCTGAGCGCGGTAAGCGCCAAGAGCGGTTTTATATTTGATGACAGTGTTCTCCATAGCAGTTGCCCTGTTGTTGAAATTTCAATGATTACCGGCGCACCATAAACACTGCCTTTACCGCAGTTCGGCTTCACCCCCCCAGATCGTTTCGTAAATTCGTATTAGATTTTCACCGTAAATCTTGCGAATGTCGTCGGCTGTAAAGCCGCGCCGCAGAAGGGCTTCCGTCAATGCCAACAGCGTTTTAGGAGTCTCGATGCCTGCCGGATAAAAATGCGGGGGTTCGGGATAGGCTTCGGGGCTCCAGCTATTATTGGCAATAAGTTTCTCGTATTCTTTCAATGAAGTGGCGTCATCCATATAGGGGAACTGGCCGTTATAATAATCGATGCCCAGCGTGATGTACTGCGTCCCGACAAGGTCGCACATATGAACAATGTGATCGATGAACTGATCGATCGTCGGACGCTTGTCACTTGACACGAAGCCAGGAAAGCCCACCACGCCGATTGTGCCCCCGTTCTCGGCGATCGCCTTTATTAATTCGTCAGAAATATTGCGTGGCGAGGGATGAACAGATTTCGCGTTGGCATGCGAAATGATTACCGGTGCCGAAGAATGCTCGACCGCGTCCATGGTCGTTCGAACGCCGGTGTGCGAGCAATCGATAATCATGCGCGTTTGGTTCATCCGTTCGACAACCTGCAATCCAAAGCGACTCAGGCCAGCGTCGGTACGCTCTTCGCACCCATCGCCGATACGGTTTTTCACGTTGTACGCCAGTTGCATGATGCCAATGCCCAAGGCCTTAAAGGCATCGATCAAATCGAGGTTGTCCTCGATCGGGTCAGCTCCTTGGAAGTGCAAAATAATGCCAATCTTGCCCAGCCTTTTGGCCTGACGAATGTCCGCGGCAGTACGGACCAATATCAGGTCATCGCGTTCGCGCAGCAGCTTTTGCCATAACCCGACTGTCCGAAGCGTCGCCCCAGCGCCGTACCAAGCCCCGACGGTGGGTGCAATCGCCGTCAGACCGCCCGTCCTATAGGCAGAAATCGTACTCGTATCGTCCAGCAATGGGCATACGGCATCGATGATAATTGCAGCCTCATGCAGCCGTTTCGCGATGGAATCCATCCAAGTTCCTCCCTCTCCTACCCACTGTGACCCGTCTGGTCGAAGCCGGTAGTACCGACGCGGTCTCCTGGAAGCCCCACCGACACTCCTTGCTCAGGCACTGCAATTCTCTGATAGGAAATTTTTATCATTTTGGCAATAAAATTGTCATGTTGTCGTTATCATTGAGGCTTCGGGCGAAAACGCGCCGCTTTACGGAATGGCTGAAATAGGCCCATAAATAGAGAGGGTCGGACATGGGCCTGACACCCAGCGCTTCGACCCTCATGAGGTTGTCAGGCCGTCCATGAACAAAGCTCACCGCGCATAGCCATCCCCGGTTTCCATCGCGAGAACAATACGTTCGCGCCGTTCGGGGCTTCCTATGATGACTTCTTGCGGGCCGACGGATACCCTGCAATGACCACCCGCGCGGCCATCCTCTACGTCTCCTTCCTCTAGCGCATCCGATCAGCGGCTTCGTCTGCACGGGCGGCCTATGATTTGGTGCGGTTGGTCTGGGCCGCCGCGGAACCGTGCAACCCGTCAACCATGCCTACGAGCGTATTGCCGAGGAGATCTGCAAAGGCATCCAGGGTCGGCGAGCTCGACGCCATACATCTCGACCTGCATGGTGCGCTGGTCGTCGAATCCTTCGAGGACGGCGGAGGTGGACTGCTGCGACGCGTGCGGGCGCTTGTCGGCCCCAAACTGCCGGTCAGCGTCAGCCTCGACATGCACGCTAACGTGACCGAAGCGATGGTCGAGCTCTCCGACGGCATCACCGTCTACTGGACCTACCCACATGTCGCTATGGTCGAAACCGGGCAACGCGCCTTCGACTCCTAGATGTTTGATCCCATGCTTTCATGGTGAGATTTTTTCTTCCGAATGGAAGGACGCGCTATGGGACAAGTTCTACACGGTCGCGCCACGACGACGGAGGCAATCTGTCGAGCAATACAAAAGCAATACAAAAGAGTCATGAGAGGCTGCGGGCGCTGGCCAAGCGCTACGGCGTCGATCAGAAGACGGTTGCGAAATGGAGGAACCGCACGTCGACTGACGATCTTCCTACGGGTCCCAAAGACCCGAGCCCGACGGTGTTGTCTGTGGAAGAAGAGGCGGTCATCGTCGCTTTTGCAAGCACACGCTGCTGGCCTTAGGCGATTGTCTCTACGCCCTTCAGCCGACGATCCCGCATCTGGCGGCGGTGGTCGTTGCATCGTTGCACTCGGCCTGTTGTGGGATCCAGAGGCAAAAGCAGCCGACTACGCTGGCCTGGGTGCAGAAATCGATGCCCGCCTCGGCGGCCGCTAATGGCTACGTTGCAGGAACCTTGTGTGGGAAGGTGCCGCGTAAAGGCGCTTTCCGACGGGGTATTTACCTGCCGCGACCCATTTAACGGCGACGCGCCCGTCGATGTCGGTCCGATGGCGTGCCTACGCATCTTAGATGTCAATTCCGACGTACAGGTGGCTGTGGCCAGCACTCGCTTTCAGTGCCTCTACCAAGACCTTTTAAGGGCCGTCGCCATCAAGCCGAAGGTTGACGCCGTGAACACCCACGTCCGTGCTGATCTGGGCCGATTGCCAACGAGATCATTATGTCGACTCGCCCGGTCCTAGTATTTTCCGCAACGTACAGGAACCTGCGTCCTGGCGAACTCCGATCGGGCTTTCCGTTTCCTGAGAACCTGAAAGCACAATGGGAGCCAACTGATAAGCGTTTTGTGCAATTGGGTCCGCCCTTGGCGACACGACTGCCAACACATTTTTCCTTGCCAAGGCTAAAGTGTCAAACGAACTTCCAAATTTTGCACGCCGATTCACACTAAAGCATGTCGCGTTTTAAGGGATTCAGGATTGATTGGGATATGGGGTACGCCTCGCGACGCCGCCCCTCCCACACCACCGGGCATACGGGTCCGTACGACGGCGATTTGGATTAAGCTTGGGCAGAGACATGAAGTCGAGGGAGACCGCGAGACTCGAAATGATGATCGCGTACGGCGTGTTGGACCGCCGGGTGTCCTGACATGCGCCAGAATCCCATTGGTGAACCGCAGCTCCGAACGTAGGTCCGCCATGACGGCGCAGTTCCTTGAAGCGGTTGTGCCCATTCCTCCATTGCCGCCAGGACATATGCGTAATTTTCGGCAGATCCACGCTTCCAGGTGTGTGATTACTCAAGGCCTTTGGCAGAAGCCGAAGTAGCGCGCCAACCGATGAGGTATGGCTTCAGGCAGACTGATGCCTTGGGTCCGACCAGGAAGGTCAAGGCGATCACGGAAGAACTGTGCGGTCAAGCCTTCGGCCGGACAGCACGGCGACCAGCGCCGTCAGCTACACCATGCCAGCGGGGCACAATCTAAGCGTCCTCGTCGACCCGCGTTCCTCCCGTGCAATGTTCGGCGACGATCACTTTTAGCTGGCGCTACCTGCGCTGGGTGGTAACAGGCCGCAGATCATTCCTATTCACCGAAGGTCGGATATGGTGTGATCGACCAATCGATTAAGTCGACGGCCCGCTGAAGTATCGCTTGGGTCTGAGCAAGATTGGGTGAAACGGCCATGACATATCCCATAGAGTCTCGGGTGTCGCCTTTCCTGACGATCGGTGTCCTGGGTTCAATATACAATTTGACCTCGGCGACACCTGGTACAGCAGCGGCCAGACTGCCGTTGTCGATCCAATCGAGAGTGCCATCGCGATCAGGAAGTAGGTTTCGCCAGGCCGCAACGTGCGAACGCGCTTTGCGCAAATTCCATTCACTGCCGATGACAAGCTTGATGTGCTCGGTAATGAGATCGACACCGTAAGCCAGCTGAATGTGTTGAGGACCGCCGCCAAGACGCGGATTGACTTCAATGACGACTGGACCAACCTTCGTCCACCGGAGTTCAATGCACGTTGGGCCCCACCCAAGGCCGAGAGCGCGCAAACAACTCAGCGAAACATCCGCTATACGCTCGTGGTCGTCATCAGACAGCGGTGCCGGAAAGATGCCCTCACGATAGACGAAATGCGGTGGGGCGCCGAAGTCACCGGCCTCAATCCCAATGACTTCATCTCCCATTATATGCGCGATATAATGGAGTCCTTGTGCAAATTCTTCGACCAGCATCCTCGGCAAGGAGTGCCATATGTGCTTCCCGCCCAACAGATACGTCGTATGTTCGGCGACCTCGTCGAAGTCGCGGCACAATCGGACACCCCTGCTGCCGCTGCCTATAGCGGGCTTAAGGATCACCGGCAGCCCGATCGCCGCGGCGGAGCTTTCTACCTCCATCGCGTTCGCTGCCAAGCGATAAGCAGGTATCGGAACGCCAGCCTCCCCGAGGAGCTGACGTTGAGTGAATTTGTTGCAGCATCGTTCAATGGATGTTGGGTTCGGTCCCGGCAGATCGAAATAGCGGCAGAGCTTCCCAACTGTCGCATAGAACCGGTCACCAGCGCACGTAATGCCGGCAATGTCATACGTCGCATGTAACCGAGAACATTCGCGGATCAGCGCATCAAGATTGTCTGTATTGACACGGATTGCCTCAATGCCGTCCGCCGCAAGATAGTCGTACTGAGATGGATCGGCCGACAGGGTAATTGGATGAAGACCAAGACGTTGGGCCGCTTGGACGTATAGCGGACCATTATACTTTGTACCTTCAACCAGGATGAGCGCTCTTCTTGCCATGGGCAGTTGTCTCCGGCGTTGCGGGCTGTGCGGCGGTCCGAGCGTACATCGGCATAAGCTTTCTCAGCCGCGCCTGACCTCAGACCTCGTGGTGAAGGTACCATCGTCAGCGATTTCCGGTCGGAAAGATTCTGTAAATTTATTTGAAGGATCTGTTGCCAACTTGATTGCCGGCCCTGTGGCACGGAGCGTCTCAATGAATTGCGAAGTGCGACAGCAATGCCTTATCAGTGCCACGAGCCCATAGCCTATTCGCCTGCTCACACGCAGCATCGCACCAGAATGATATCAAAGTATTCTTTTGATTCAGGCTAGTTGTGGATGCAAGAGGCTTCTGGCTCTTTTCGACGTGTGATCGAGTGCGGTCTTCTGCCAGGCCTTCATGTGCGGCATTTCCATAAGCCGCTGACCGGTATGGTGATCTGCAGATCAGGTCCAAATCTCAACAACGAGCGCATTGGCTCTTTGGCTTCAGCTGGTGTCCTAATCCAGATCTGTTCGACCGTTGCGCCCATTCGGGTCGTCGCCTTCTCACACCCCCTTACCGGCGCCGGGCTGTTTGCTGCAGGTCGATCACGCAGCCGCAGCCGACGCCAATAATCCTCATTCGTTCTCAGCATCGCCCAGATTGCCCGCGCCATCTTGTTCGCCAGGGCGATCGCCACGAGCATTCGCGGCTTTCTCGCCAGCATATGGGCCAGCCAAGATCCCTTGGACATAGATCTGCGACCTAGCCAGTTCAAACGTGACATGGCCCGGATGATGAGCAATTGGCGAATGTCGGCTTGTCCCTCCTCTTAAACCCGCGCGAGGCGTTCCTTACCCCCCGAGGAATGCTGCCGTGGACAAGGCCCAGCCAAGGCGCGAAGTCCCACCCGCGTTTGGAGCTGGCCATGTCGGGTGCGAATGCTTCAACCGCCAGCGCGGTCAGCGGGCCAACTCCCGGCATGATCTGCAGCCGCTGCACTGTTTCGGTCTCTGTCGCCAGCTTCCATGCAATCTGGGCGATAAGGACCTGGCATTCGTGGCGGAGGAGTTCGGGCAGATTGCTCTTTGGTTCCTCGACGGTCTCCTTAATGCGAGTGAGGTGATGGATGCCTTGCGCGACGACGTGGCCGTATTCGTAGAGAATAGCACGCAATGCATTCACCAGCTCGGTGCGCTGATGGAGGAGGCGCTGGCGAGCTCGGAACAACACTGCCTTGGCCTGCTGTTCCGATTTCGGCTCGACGAATCGCATCTCCGGCCGCTGGGCCGCAATCACAATCGCCTCCGCATCGGCGGCATCGTTCTTGGCGATTTACGAAAGGCTTCGCATATTGCGGCGCGATCAGTTTCACCTCATGGCCGAGCCTGGTCATCTCCCGAGCCCAGGAATGGGCGCTGCCACAGGCTTCCGCGTCGGTGACGGCTGAGATCAGGTCAGGCGAGACGTCGATGCCATAGAGCTCCTCCAGGTGACCGCGGATCTCGCGCACGCTCATGCCGCGTGCATACATCGACACGATGTTGGCGTCGAAATCGGGAAAGCCGCGCTGATACCTGGCGATCAGCTTCGGGTCGAAGGTTCCGCCCGGTCGCGCAGAATCGACAGCGTCATCTTCGATGTGCCGGTCAGCACCGTCTTCGTCGAATAGCCGTTGCGTCGATTGGCGCCGCCCTCCGCGCGTTCGTCCTTGAGGTGCTCGTCAAACTCGGCGTTGAATATCCGACAGCGCCCTCTTCAGGTTGTCCAGCAACCCGTCCTTGGCAAACACCTCATTCGGATCGCGGCCCGCAAGCAGCTGGTCCAGAAGTTCCTTCTCGATAGCCATGGGATGATTCTCTCCTTTCCATCATCATGACCTCGCGCACAGAATTCCTGACAGTCCCCGGCAGCGCCCGCACGACGCCGTGTCTTCGAGCCGAGTTCCAAGCGTCGGCAAGAGAGCACCCGGTCACTTTGCCACCCGCTACGGCATGAACCCGAAGACGGTAAAGAAACGGCGCAGCCGGATGGCCGATGCGCCGATGGGACCCAGGGCGCCGAAGAGCACTGTGCTGACGCCGGCCGAGGAAGTCATCGTGGTGGCGTTCCGGCAGAAGACGCTGCTGCCGCTGGAGGACGTACTCGGCTGTCTGAGAGACACCATCCCCAACCTCAGCCGCAGCGCCCTGCACCGCTGTCTCCAGCGTCACGGCGTCTCCCGGCTGCCGGTCGAGGAGACCAAGGAGCAGCGCAAGCGGTTCAAGACCTACGAGATCGGCTACGTCCACATCGACAGCTGCGAGTTGCGCCACGCCGACGGCAAGCTCGTCATGTTCCTGGCCAGCGGGGGTCTCGAAGTTCACCTACGTCGAGTTCCATGACAGCGCCGAGAGGATGGAAGGCTCAGCCTTCCTCAAAACCGTGGTGGAGGTCTTCCCCTACAAGATCCACATCGTGCTCACCGACAATGGCATGGCCTTCGCCGACCTGCCAAGAACCGCGACGGCCCCAGCCGCCGCTTTCTGGGTCCGCACATCTTCGACCGTGTCTGCATCGCAAACGGCATCGAGCACCGGCTGACCAAGCCCTATCACCCTTGGACCAACGGCCAAGCCGAGCGGATGAACCGCACCATTAATGACGCCACGGTCAAGGTCTCCCACTACGACGACCTGCAAAGCCTCAAGGCCCATATCCTGGCCTTCTCGCCGCCTACAACTTCGCCAAACACCTCAAGGCTCTGCGATGGCGAACGCCATACCAGGTCATCTGCGGGGCCTGGACGAAGGACCCGTCAATCTTCAAGATCGATCCGCATCGCCTCATTCCGGGACCACACACCTATGTCGTCGTGACGATTTAAGGTTTAGGGATTCCCCTTTGGTTGCAAATCAGATTCAACGCTGATTTTTGGGTCGGCGATGACTGTGGATGGCCCGCTCGGGCGGCCGCTGGCGCGACCTGCCAGCAAAGCTTGGCGACCACACGAGTATCGCTGGAATCGAGATGGACGTGCTCGATGCCCTGTTGGCGGTTCTGGCGCGCGAAGCTGATCTGGAATGGCTGATGATCGACTCGACTATCGTGCGGGCGCATCAGCATGCCGCCGGCGCGCGCAAGGAAAAGATCCCATGAGGCGACGGGCGGCGGAACTCAGGTAAGGTTTCGGGGTCCGACATCCTAACCCTGGAGACGTCTCATGAACCTCTCATCCGTTGCTCTGCCGCCCGTCGACGAGAAGACTGCCACAATTTTCATGGCGCTGGAATTGAGCAAGTCGACCTGGCTTGTGGCCCTGCACTCGCCGGCGGTCGACAAGATCAGCCTGCATCGCCTGCAAGGAGGTGACACCGAAGGGCTTATGGCTCTCATTGAACACCGGCGCGAACAGGCGCAGGCCGCCTTGACGCGTCCGGTTCGGGTAATGTCGTGCTACGAGGCCGGCTACGACGGTTTCTGGCTGCATCGTTTCCTGTGCGACCGCGGCATCGACAATCAGGTTCTGGACGCGGCCAGCATCCTGGTCGACCGCCGGTCACGCCGCGCCAAGACGGACCGCCTCGATGCGGCGGCGCTGCTGCGCACGCTGATGGCGATGGAACGTGGCGAGCCGAGGGTCTGCCGGGTTGTGCGAGTGCCGAGCCTCGAGCAGGAGAACGATCGCCGTCGCAGCCGGGAACGGGCTCGGCTCGTCAACGAACGCGGCCAGCATTCGAGCCGCGTCAAGGGGCTTTTGATGACCCAGGGCATCCGCGACTTCAAGCCAGCCAGACGGGACTGGCGTGAGCAGCTCGAGACGCTGCGCACGGCTGACGGGCGGGATCTGCCGCCCTGCCTGAAGAACGAGATCAAGCGCGAGTGCCGCCGCTTGTGGCAAGTAATCGAGATGATCATGGAGGTCGAGGCTGAGCAGCGTCAGGCCGCCGAGACCACAGCTCCCGGGATCGCCCAACTGAGTCATCTGCGTGGCATCGGCCTGACTATCGCAAGCGTAATGACGAACGAGGTGTTCTTCCGCGATTTCCAGAACCGGCGTGAGGTCGCCGGTTATCTCGGTCTTGCATCCAGCCCTTGGAGCAGCGGCGCGGTCAGCCGCGACCAAGGCATCCAGAGATCGGGCAATCCGCGAGCGCGACGAACCGCCATTGAACTCGCCTGGCTGTGGCTGCGCCATCAGCCCGATAGCGGTCTCGCGCGCTGGTTTCACGAGCGCGTCGGCACCGGCAAAGGACGCATCCGCCGCACCATGATCGTCGCCTTGGCGCGCAAGCTGATAATCGCCTTGTGGCGGTATCTGACCCAGGGCCTGCTGCCGGAGGGCGCCATGACCAAGGCCTGACGAAAGAGTTCGACGCGAGGGCGGCCAACGTCACTTGCGACGAAGCGGGATGGATGTGGACCGGCGCCCCCCAGGGCTGTTAACGCCGTCAAAAAGATGGGTCCCATCCTTCCCGGCCTCGCCAAACTTGCCCGTGCATGCGGGATATGGGTGCAGGCTCCACCCGAGCCGACCGGATATGAGGTGATGTGGACTTGTTCCGCAATTCGCCGCGAGGCCGATCCCGACTACGTTCGAAAGTGACTAAGCCGTCACCACTACCATTGACACGATGTGCCTCATATGAGGGGGGCGGATGCCCAGGGCCTGGGTCGTTCTCGGGGCGGGCTGAGCACCAAAATCCACGTCGCCAGCGATGCGCTCGGCGATCCGGTTCGTCTGATCGCCAGCCCCGCACAACGCAACGCCATCGCCGTTGCCCAGGATCTCGTCGATGGCATTGAGGCTGGCGCCACAATCGCCGACAACGGCTATGATGCCGACCATCCGCACTAAAAATCGCCGAAACGGGGGCAAAGGTCGTCATCCCGCCGAAGCGAAACCGCAAGATCCAACGTCCCAACGACGCCCACCTCTACAAGGAGCGCAAATATCATCGAGCGCTTCTTCAACAAGCTCAAGCAGTTCCGCAGTGTCGCAACCCGCTACGACGAGCAGCTGGCCAACTTCATGGGCTTCGTCAAACTCGCAGCTATCGCAATATGGCTCAAATAGTTAAATCGGTCACTACGCCCTAATCGTCCTGCTGTTCTTCCTTAAGAGCGGCCTTATGGTGATCCATTCGGGACGTGGGGGCACCGGGAGCACGAAGATGCGGACAGACCGTCGGTAGACCGTGGGCTGAGAGCCCGAGCTCGTTACATGGCCGCTCCTCGCGACTTTCCCGGATGCGCTGCGGGCGGCCGATCAGTAGGTGTCCTTTTGCCCGCCAGCTCCCGTCTTTAACCGAGCCAGGAAGGGGGAAATAGGCATGGTGTCCGGCGTCAGCACGGATGGGACCAAACCCGCTTAACTGAGAACGGAGGATTTCTGGTTCATCGTAGCCTTTCAAAGGAGCGAAGATGAGACAGAAATCCGGGACCGGGAAAGTGTTTGCGGAGAAGGTCATGAAGGACATCCGCCGTGCGACCCGCAAGCAGTATTCGGCCGAGGAGAAGATCCGCATCGTGCTGGAAGGCTTGCGCGGCGAGGAGTCGATCGCAGCGCTGTGCCGGCGCGAGGGTATCGCCGAGAGCCTGTATTACAACTGGTCGAAGGAGTTCCTGGAAGCCGGCAAGAACCGGCTGGCGGGCGACACGGCACGTGCCGTCACCAGCGACGAGGTGAAGGTGCTGCGCAGGCAAGCGCACGATCTCAAGGAGGTCGTCGCCGAGCAGGCGCTGGAGTTGCGGATTCTCAAAAAAGCATGATCGCGGATGGGGCGACGTCGAATGAGATACCCCCGCATCCGAGAAACAGCAGATCATCCGCCTGGTCGAGAACTCGCACCTGTCGGCGCGGCGCACATTGCAGAAGCTCGGCATTCCGCGCTCGACCTTCAATCGCTGGTATGACCGCTTCCTTGCCGGCGGTGTCGACGCGCTGGAGGATCGCACGCCCCCGCCGAATCGGGTCTGGAACCGCATTCCCGAGGAGACGCGCGATCAGATCATCGAGCTGGCGCTGAACGAGCCGGAGCTGTCGCCACGGGAGCTGGCGGTGACCTTCACCGACACGAAGGGCTACTTCGTCTCGGAATCCTCGGTGTATCGGCTGCTCAAGACTCATGACCTGATCACCAGCCCGGCCTTCATCGTCATCAAGGCCGCCGACGAGTTCCACGACAGACGACGACGCCCAACCAGCTCTGGCAAACCGTTTTACCTATCTCAAGGTCATCGGCTGGGGATGGTTCTACCTGTCGACCGTGCTCGACGACTTCTCGCGATACATCATCGCCTGGAAGCTGTGCACCACAATGAAGGCAGGGGACGTCACCGACACGCTAACCATGGCGTTGCGGGCATCCGGCTGCGACAGCGCCAGAGTGGTGCAGCGGCTGCGGCTCCTGTCCGACAACGGCCCGTCCTACGTCTCTTCTGACCTGACTGCCTGGCTTTCCGGCAAGCGCATGGAACATACGCGTGGAGCGCCCTGCCATCCCCAGACCCAAGGCAAGATCGAGCGCGGGCACCAGACGCTGAAGAACCGCATCCTGCTCGAAAACTACTTCATGCCGGGCGATCTCGAGCGGCAGATCACGGCGTTCGTCGATCACTACAACCACCGTCGCTACCACGAGAGCCTCGGCAATCTCACACCAGCGGACGCCTACTTCGGGCGCGGCCACACCATCATGCTCGAAAGAAAAGGATCAAACGCGAAACCATCAGACAGCGCCGCTTATTCATCGAAGCGGCCGCTTAAAATGACAACCCTGATGGGCCAGAGCCTCCGTTCCGCTGCATCTGTGGTTGCGCCGCATGTGAACAAGGTGGTAATCGCCAACCCGAAACAGGTGCGTTTCATTGTCCATGCCAAGATCAACACGGACAAGATCGATGCCGGCGTTCTTGCGCAGCTCTGGCCAGCGGCTTCTTACCAGAAGTCTGGGTCGCGGATTAGCCGAGGCAGGCGCTGCGCCGCCAGATCACACGGCGCATCAGATCGTCCGGCAGAGATCGCGCTTGAAGAACACCATCCAGTCGATCCTTCACCCACCTGATCCCGTCTTGTCCGCATGCCGACCTGTACGGCGCCAAGGGTCGGGCCTGGTTGAGTGAACAGGTTGTGCCGGAAGACGAGCGCCTTGCGATCGACCAGCTCGTGCGCGAGTTCGATCGGCTCGGCGAAGACCTCCAGGTCATGCAGGGCGATCTGGCCAGCTCGGCTCTCGCCGGTGATGGCGTGAAGCGGCTGGTGACTATCCCCGGGGTCGACAGGACCGTCGCGCTGCGATGAAGGCCGCGATTTGGCGACGTGAACCGCTTGATTAGCCACAGAGGCCGGGCGTGCCTTTGGTATACGGCCCACATTCTGAGTCCGCTCGATCTTGAGGGGATGACGGCCAAGCAGCATTGCGGTCGATCACATTACCATCGTAACCATTCGGCAATGCCCCGCTCCTCGTCATTTCGAGTTCCCGCGCAATTTTGCAGCAGAGCCGGGGAAGAAATTTAGCCTCAATTGAGGCCCCCTACTCGATTCCATATACCCCCAGCGCGCGCTCGCGTGTGATAAGACCGTTCCTGATATCCTCCTCGACCGCTGCACGGTCACGCTCCTTTGGATCCCCATACCCGCCGCCGCTGCCAGTCACGACGCGGATCACGTCGTCGGTGTGCGTAACAAGTCCCGAGACGAAGGCGAAGCGCTCGCTGGTGCCGTCCTTGCGGATGAACCGGACATAGTTGGACGAGCCCTCTCGGCCCCCATTTAGCGCCCAGGGTGGGAATTTCGAGCGTGTGTACCCGACGGTGAGAAAGCCCTTATCGGCACGGACACGGTAATCCATTACGATGCCACGACCGCCGATATATTTGCCCTCACCGCCCGGCTCCAGATTGAGCTCCATTCGGTCCACGTAGAGACCATTGCGCGCCTCGTTGATCTCTGCCGGACAGTTGTAGGTCTCTCCGTGGAAGCTTGAGAAGATGCCGGTGTTGCCATCGCGGCGGGGGCTCGCACCCCAACCGCCGAGTTGCGGTTCGACGATAGTGTATTGACGGCCCGTGTCGGGGTGGATACCGCCGATAAAGGTCCCGCAGAGCGAGCCAAAATGTCCAGCTGCCAGCCGCTCGGGCATATGTGGCGCTAGGCAGCGCCACATTAGATCCTTTATCCGCAGCCCGACCTCGTAGTAGAAACCGAGCGGCGCCGGCTCCCTGGCATGAAAGACTGAGCCCTCGCGTGTCAGCAGCCGAATCGGCCGGAAGGAGCCCTCGTTTGCCGGTGAATTGGGATCGATCAGCGACTTGAATAACATCTGCGTGCAGACCATAACCCCGTCGCGGCTGGTATTCACCGGGTTAGTCGATTGGTCTGGGTTGTCTCGCAGGTCGAGCACGAATTCGGCATCTGAGATCGTAATCTTCACGTTGAAGATGCGCCCGTCATCCTGCTCTTCGGAAAGTTCGAATACGCCCTTCGGCAGACTCGCGAGCTCGGCGAGCGAGACCTGTTCGCCGACATCCATGGAGTAGGAAAGGGCGTTCTCGAAGGTCTCGACACCGTACTTCTCGGCGAGCTCCTGCAGGCGCTTAGCCCCAATGCGCACTGAGGCGATTGCTGCCCATACATCGCCTTGCAGCACATCCGGCATGCGCGAATTCACTTTGATAATCTCCATCACGGAATCAATGGGTTCGCCCTTCGAAATTATTTGGACAGCTGGGAGCCGCAGCCCCTCCTGGAAGATCTCGGTTGCTTCGCCGGTGAGCGAACCCGGCGCTATACCGCCGACGTCTGAGTTGTGCGCAATATTAGCCGTCCAAGCGATGATGCGTCCGCTCGCGAAGACAGGCATCGCGACCACGATGTCGTTCAGATGCGTGACGCCGCCGTAGTAAGGATCGTTGGTTGCGAAGACGTCACCTGGCTCGATCTCGCCCGGCCTGCCGAACTTTTTTCCGATCACCTTCACGGCCTTATCCAGTACTCCGACGAAAGCCGGAATACCTGCGCCCGACGAGGCGAGCGCGCCTTGCGCATCGGTGATGCCGGTGCCCATGTCGAGCACCTCGTAAATAATTGAGCTCATCGCGGTTTTTTTCATGACCGCGAACATCTCGTCGGCAGTTGCCCCCAGCGAATTCTGGATGATTTCCAGCGTGATCGGGTCGTCGGTCTTTGTCGCCATTGTCATATCCCTACGCCACCAGATGGATGTAGATGTTGCCATAGCCGTCGACGTGGACCTGGTTGCCCGGATGGACGAGCACGGTGCTGCCCAAATCCTCCACGATCGCCGGGCCGCCGAAGGTCATGCCCGGCTCGAGCTTGCCGACGTCGTAGATCGCCGCCTTGTGAATGCCCTCAAGCGCGTAATCGACATTGCGGTAGCCCTTGAGGGCATCCTCCGCCGTCGCTCCGGTGGAAGCATGATTCCGCATGGTAGGCTTACTGACCTCGGCAGAAGCCACCAGATGGATGCCGACCATTTCGACCGACGCCCTGAGCCGATAGGTGTATTCACGCTGATAAGCCTCGTGGAAGGATGCCTCGATCCCAGCGAGCTGCTCGTCTATGATTTGGCCCGCGGCGATCAGCACCTCGGTAGTATGTTCCTGGTTCAGATAGCGGAATTTGCCGTAGCGCAGGAACCGGATCCTGCCTGCCTCGATGCCTTCAGCCGCAAATTGTGCGCGGGTTTGCTCCTCCGCTTCGGCGAAAGCCTGGTCAATAACGGCTGCAGCGCCCGGCTTCAAGTCAATGAGCCGCGTCACGAAATAGTCGCGCCGCAGGTCCGACATCATCATGCCCCAGGCCGAGAAGACGGCAGCGGCGGCCGGCACGACAACCTTTCGCACGCCGAGCTCGGCTGCCAGCGCGACCGCGTGCATGGGGCCGCCGCCGCCGAAGGCGACGATCGTGAAGTCGCGCGGGTCGTAGCCACGATTGACGGAGACTAGCTTCAAGGCATTGACCATATTGTTGTTGGCGATGCGGATGATGCCGCGCGCCGCCTCGTCAGCGTCCACGCCGAGCTTTTGGCCCACGGCTTCGATCGCCACCTTCGCTGCGCCCATGTCAGCGATGACTTCGCCACCGCAGAAATAATCCTTATTGATGCGGCCGAGCCAGAGATTGGCGTCGGTAGTGGTCGCCTGGGTGCCACCCCGTCCGTAAGCCGTGGGACCTGGTACGGCGCCGGCTGATCGGGGGCCAACATGCAGCTTGCCGAAATCATCGACCCAGGCGATGGAACCGCCGCCATTGCCGATTTCGACCAGATCGACCACCGGCACCATGATGGGATAACCCGCTGAGGTGCTGTCGCGCTCGATCGAGTAGTCGGTCTTGATCTTTACCTCACCGTTCTCGATCAACGAGCACTTCGCCGTCGTCCCCCCGATGTCGAGCGCGAGCACGTTCGCCTCTCCAATCAGCTTGCCGAGCTCGGCTGCGCCCAAAACGCCAGAGGCAGGTCCCGATTCAACCATTGTGATCGGAATTTTCGAGACCGACTCAAGCGAATCCACGCCGCAGTTGGATTGCATAATATAGGGGCTCTTTCTGAAACCCTTCTCCTTCAACCCCGCGAGCAGTCCCGAGAGGTAGCGCTCGGAGGCCGGCTGCACATAGGCCGACAGCACTGTCGTGTTGGTCCGCTCATATTCGCGCCATTCGCGTGTAATCTGGTGCGAGGACACGACCGAGACGACTGGCCAGAGCCGCTGCACCTCGGCGAGTGCGGCCTTTTCGTGGCTGGTGTTCGCATAGGAATGGAGAAAGCAGATTGCGATAGCTTCAACGCCTTCCCTTTTGAAATCCTGGATGATTGCCGGAAGGCAGGAGAGGTCGAGCGGCTTCAGCTCCTCCCCCTTGTAGGATATGCGGCCCGGCAGTTCGTGGCGCAGGTAACGCGGAACGAAGGGTTTCGGCTTCTGGTAGTGCAGGTTGAAAAAGTCGGGACGGTTGCCGCGCGCGATCTCAAGCGTATCGCGAAAGCCCTGCGTGGTGATGAGGCCGACCTTGGCACCATTTCGCTCCGTTAGCGCGTTGATAACGACGGTGGTGCCGTGGGCAAGGAAGTCGACCGAACTTGGGTCAACGCCACCCTTCTCGAGGACATTTAGCACGCCCTTCTCGAAATTGGGCGGGATGGTATCGGATTTCGCCGTGATGACGCGGGCCTCGCCCGTCGAATGATCAGTCTCGAAGCAAACGAGATCGGTGAAAGTGCCACCGACATCCGTCGCGACGCGGATCGTCGTATCGGTCATCAACGGCCTCCCTCGGCGTTCAACAAAGAAAAAATCAGGCATTCTCATTGGCTCTCTCCATGACCCGGTTCCGTAGCTAGCCTCTTGGGCGGTGATGACCGGAACTGCGCCGACGAGCCGCGAGGACTGTAGGTTGGCGAACACTTTCGCGGTCAAATTGAGCTCGACAAGCCTGCCCTTCTCGAACCGGGCGACACGGTCGAACATCCACCGCACTTGGCGAGAAAGCAGCCTTGCCAGAGAAGAACTCCATGACGTCAATAATCAGCCACGGCGGTCTGCGCCAAACAGTTGGCACGGTCGCCGCGGCTAGCACTCTCTTTGGCGGGCTGAACAAACCATGTTGATGGCCCACCGTTCTCGATGGCGGCGAGAGGGTGAGGCTTGTTCCCGTTCGCAATGACCAGTTCGCAGCCCGCGTCCATGGCGATTCTTGCTGCCTTCAACTTTGTCACCATGCCACCCGAACCGTGGCGAGAGGGGGAATGACCGGCCATGGCCTCAATCTCGGGAGTAATGCATCGAACCTCTGTCACCAGACAGGCCGTCGGGTTATCGTGTGGGTCTTCCGAGAAGAGGCCATCCACGTCGGAAAGCAGAATGACAACGTCGGCGTTTACCATCTGCGCGACCCGTGCCGCCAGCCGATCATTGTCGCCAAAACAGATCTCGGCCGTTGCGGTCGTGTCGTTCTCGTTGATAATGGGTACAGCGCCAACTTTGAAAAATTGTTGAACGGCTGGCCGCGCATTGAAGCGGCGCTGCTGGTTGTCTATGTCGTCGCGGGTCAATAGTATTTGCCCCATGCCAAACCCATGGCGCTTTAAACTCTCTTTAAAGGCAAGCATGAGTCGAACCTGACCAATCGCGGCGGCCGTTTGCTTCTCCTCAACTCGCAAAGCTCTGTCCAGATGATTGAAGTGACATGATCCTAGTGCAACAGAACCAGAGGTGACGATGATCACCTGCTGTCCGCGTGCGAAAAATCGGACGACATCCTTTATCAGAGTTTCAAGCCAAGGACCGCGTATCTCTCCGGTCCCGGTATCTGCAATCAGTGCTGAGCCAATCTTCACGATCAGCCGGCGAGCCGAACGCAATTTGACCGCGTTCGTTATTGCTGTCATTGAGTTTTCGGCGGCAAAATTGAAGGCATTCACCAACATTCTTCGACCTGCTGCTCTCTCGTGCCCGTCAACTTGCACCAATGTTCGGCGACGATCACGCCTCATCTGTCGCCGCCTGCAGATTGTTCTTGTTCGGGGCCGGAAATGGTGTGATC
>NZ_JAMYSP010000059.1:0-21733 GCF_040322015.1 Mesorhizobium sp. M0208
TAAATATGTCTCAGCTTTTCCAGCCCTGACCCGATCTCAGACTTGCGGTGAACGTAACATTGTCAGCGACTGGTGGTCGTAAAGATTCTGTGAATATATTGTAAATGAAGGTTCAATCGTCGGTTTCTCGTCTTGAGGCGGCGCAGCTAGTCTAGATATCCGGGACTTCTTCGTTGCGGCCAGCAACAATCGCTTCATCATGATGGTGGGCGGACTCCCGGATCGGACTTCACCTTCCCTTGGAAGATAGGCCTTCCAGCATCATCGACGACGCAAACGCTGGTCTCTCGCTGCGACACATCCAATCCGACATATTGCTTCACTGCGGCCTCCTTGATCCTCAATGGTCGGCGGCTTTTGCAGTCAGCCGAATCTTCGTTCAAAGGAGCGACTGCAGCAATTACGTCATCGTTTCCATGCAAACGCCAATTCGAGGTGCGCATCTGGCGAGCCGTCGTCCCATGTATTGACCGAACCTAGCTTGGCTCTTCCTCCAACGATGACGCGACCATCTGATGATGAGAGCTCGAGGACTCCCCCGCTCTCAGATGCCTGCAGCGCGCGCAAGTCCGTCCTACCCAGGACCCTCGACCAGTACGGATAGAGCTTGCAATGCGCCGACACACAAACTTGATCTTCGTTGATCGCGATTCTCGGCGAAAAGAACCTTGATACGATATCAAATTCCCCGAGCGCTCCCTTCGGATTGACAAGCGTCGTGAGAACGACCCCCCGGCAGTCGATCTGAGCTATGCGTCGAAAATTCGGCTCATAGTCAAGAACGACACGTTCGTTGTCGACGACAAAAACATAATCATCATATGCCTTCCGAATCTCCTTAGCCCGGATACCCATGTCTCGTTGCACAGCTTGATATTCCATCGAATCCGCCGGGACCGTCTCGATCATGGGAAACGCGACTTTTACCGTTTCGCCTTCCAGCCAAGCATCGAGAACCCCGCTCCGGGAATGAAAAGAGATTCGATTGAACTGGCCGCAACCGGCACGAAAAAGCCAATATGTCGCCGCAAGCGTTCCATGTCCGCAGAGATCCAGTTCGGCATTTTGCGTGAACCAGCGAATTTCAAAATCGCCTATCTCTTCCAAGGGGCGAAGAAACACAGTCACAGGCTGGCCAAACCGTTGCGCAAGTTGCAGGCAATCCGCTGTTGCTGGATATCTATCATAGAGCACGACTGCCGCCGGATTGCCGGCGAAGCGGCCGTCTGCAAACGCATAGACCACCACTGACGATGGTTCGCGATCCGATCGCCTCGCATAATACATTTCCTGACTCGAGGCTGGTGGTAGAATAAAGCCTTTTCCGCTTATCATATCTCAACTCCTCAGTCCGCCGGTGCAGGACTATCCCGTTCCGTCGAACTCACCGTTTAGTTGCAAGCCTTAGGTAATCCCTTCTCCTTGGTTCTCGGTCGGATAGGCGTGCCGCGCCTCGGCTCTAACCTTCTCATATAAGAACCCGTACGGTTCGGTTCTCATTACAGGAACCAGCTTGGACTCCATGTCTCTTGCATCCACCAACCGCGCGTAGGTTCCAGCTATTCCGAACTCGCGCAGAATATCCTTCATTTCGCGAACGTCACGCGCGGTATCGTGTGCAAGAAACGAATACTCAGGGCGGCCCTGGATATCGCGAACATAAACCGCCGTGGACACGTCAATCGGGCCAACTCCGAAGTCGGCCTCGCCCCGCAAGTTGATCGTCTTGTTGTAAGGTACATTCGCCAGCAGTTCGCATCTATGCACATGCGTAAAGCTTGAGGTGCCTAGACCAATGATCAAACCAGCCGACCGGCTTATCTCGCCAAATATCGAGTCGTCACCGAACGGGCTGTATCTCCACCAGTCGGGCTCGCACAATTCGTGCATTCTCGGGCCGGTTACGACCATTGAATAAGCGGGATGTTTGGTGCGGCCAGCGGGAAGCTCTCGCATCACAAGATCGGCCAACACTCCTGTTTCGGACTTGGTTTTCGTCCAATGAAAACTCCGCGTGGCGCAGTAGCTCAATGTGAATGCTGGGAAAATTACAGTGGACGACGCCGAGACGCGCTCTATCGTTTCAAGAAGAATGGACGCTACCTCATTTGCAGTCACATTTCTCAATGCGGCAAGCGCCGAATGTAGCACAATTGTGCTAGGGGCACATTTTTCAATGTATTCGGTAATGTGCGCGATCTCGTCCCTAAATGGGACAGCCTCTCCGCTCTTGCCAATGGCGCCCGCTTGGGATCTGCAGCGATCGACCGGCTGAATGCGCCTTGCCCACTCTTCAAGCGACAGGTCTTGCTCTCGATAGACATCGTCGCAGAACATCAGGCCGTTTTCAGCCAACTTGAGCTGTATCTTGAGGAAGTTTAGTGAATCTATGTCGCACTTCCGAGCTGTTAAGCTGGGGAATACCCATCTTCTCGTGGCAGCGTGCACCGCTTTCAGCAGGTGATCCAACGGTGACCCCGCATGTTCGGCCTGGGGTGTGGCATGGTTCAGATTCACCCTGAGCGCCTCCTTGGCAATTCTCTCAAGGGCGCGCTGGTCGAGTTTTCCATTGGCAGTAAAAGGAAGCTCGAAAAGAGGCACAATGAGCCTCGGAGCACGATCGTTCGGCAGGGCATCCGACAGCCGCCGATGAACTTCACCCACGTCGGCACTCGCGGGTGTCACGGTGCAGACGAGGTCCTGCCCGGTGTTGTCGTCTCTATCTACCACGACGACCGCTGAATCCGAGCATAGGCCCGTCTTATCGATGGCGCTGGTAATTTCCCCTTTCTCTAGTCGGGTTCCTCGATACTTGATCTGGTCATCCTTTCTTCCAAGAAACCTCAATCCATTTTCTTCCGACGCCACGACATAGTCGCCAGTGCGGTACAGCACTTGTTCACCGTTGGCCGTCAAGAATGGCACGAAGCGCAGTTTCGACTGGACTTCGTCAGCCACATAGGCGTGGGAAGTCTGCACGCCTCCCACCCAGAGCTCGCCTTCGACTTCAAACCCAACGTTGGAATTATTTTCGTCAAGAACAAAGAAATCAATGTTGCATGCTGGCTTGCCAATGAACATCGGGAGGTCTGAATCATCACCACGGCGGCAATAGTGGTAGCTAACGGCAACACAGCACTCGGTTGGGCCGTAGCTGTTTATTAGTATAGCATTGGGAAGAATCGAGTAAAAACGCTTCCTGACTGAATCAGGCAAGGGTTCACCATTGCAGACCACATATTCGAGATTGGTGAACCGCTCCGCTACATAAGGTATAGCTTCGAGAGTCCCAAGGAAGCTTCGCAGCAGTGTTGGAACCATCTGAATAACGTTCGTGCCGCTTTGGATTAGGAAATCGATTGTTTGGATGATCTGCCCTTGCATTTTCGTAGTTGGCAAGACAATTGTTCCGCCGGTCGCAAACGGTACGAAGAACTCGGGGATCGACACGTCGAATGCTGGCCGCGTAAGCTGCGATATGCTGGTGCCCTCCGAGAAGTCGATCATGTCGATGTACCAGTCGACCAAATTTAAAAGAGCTGCCTGGGAGACCGGTACCCCTTTCGGGATTCCCGTGCTCCCGGAGGTGTGCATGATGTACGCTATGTTTGAGAACGCTGAGCCGAAGCCACCGCGTGCCGGAAGACGCTCAACGCGCATCGATCCACTTGAATCCGGTCTGACAATCGCTTTGGCGTTCGTGTTGCGGACTATATGGCCCAACCGCTGGTCGGAATCCCTTGGATCAACAGGCACGAAGGCAACGCCCAGCATTTGGGTAGCAAGAATGACGGTGATGAAATCAACTGATCGGGGAAGCTTGACAATAACTGCGTCACCAGGGAGGACGCCGATGGCCTCGAAGCGCTCCACGAGACTGGACGCGGAGGTCCCCAGCTCTCGGTAACTTATGTCGCAATTCTCATTCGTACGCACGGCCGGGTTCGAGGGAAATTTATCCATAGTGTTCGCGACAACATCAGCAATCTTGTCGTGACCAAAACGCGACAGCCGGCGAGGACCGGACAGGGTCGGCATTAGAGGTTGCATCGTCAGGGGCTCCATTTCAGTCTCCCTCATCCATCCTGGGTTTTTTCGCATCCAAGTCACGTCGGCGCGACGAGGCTCAAGACAGCCAGCAGGCCACTAGAGCGCGGCAAGTCTCGTCTTCGTATGGCGCGCCAGGCGGGCCGCCGTCGTCAATGACGGGACTTAGAAATATAGAGTCTTGGTGTTTTCAGAAACTGCCAAACCTGGTGGCTTGACGTTGGCCTACAATCTCAGCCTGCGCCTTCTGGACATCATGGCTGAGCGAGGTTACAGCGCGCGCCGATACAGTCTCGGCCCGCGTCCGTTCGATATAGCGAAACAGGGGAAGCACACCCAGGCATGTTCGAAAGCCCTGTTCAGGATGTGCGCGGCTGGCGAGGATTGCGATCACCAGGCCTTCTGTCTGTGGCCGGATAGATGCGGCCCAGCGACGGAAACGATCCGGCGTCCACTCGCATATCGCCGGTGAGAACTGGATCCGGATCAGTGCCATGACGAGGGCCGCCATAGCGACCCTGATGGACGGCAATGCGCTTGCCGCGGTGGAAGATCTCGATGGTCCGTGCCGTAGCCCTCAGATCGACCTGTTGGCGAATGAGTTTGTGCGGCACAGAATAAAGACAGGTCTTGAACTCAACATGATAATCCGTCGGGACACGGGCCAAACGCCACTCGGCGAATTCGTAATCTTCGCCCGGAAGGCTGGCGAGCGCAGCACGCTCGACGCTCTCAAACAGTTGTCGGCGACTGACGCCCAACCGGCGCATGACGTGGTCGTTGATGCGATCAAGTGCCTTGGCCGATGGCGGCATTGGCCTCAGCCAGCGAGAAGAAGGTCTGCTTGCGCAGACGCCCCAACATTGCGGGCCGCGGTGAACGCTGCAAACTTCGTCAGGATCGGAACCCGTCGGTAGATGCTGCGAACCGCGTAACCCCGCTCACAAAGCGCCGCGACATATTGGTCAACCCGAGCCAGCAACTCATTATCCCATCGACAGTCTGCGGCTTGACGAAAAAGCGTTCCAACATGGCAACCTCCATTCCAAAGTAGGGAACCGGAGGATGCGCTTCTGTTGCTGCCGCAAAGAGATGTGCCGTCTTAGCCCACAGGAATGTCTAACGTCAGTACCTTACCGACGGTAGGCCACATAACCGGGCTGGGCACAAAACTATGATTACGTGCCCGGGCACGTAATCGGGAACGATCGGTCGGGGAACGCCATCAAAGAAACAAAACATCCTGACGTGTGAACCAATCCAATCAGGCAGTGTCTGGGTCCAGGTTGCTTCGGCATATGTGAAGCTGGACGTACCCAACACCGCCACGAAGATCTCCGCCTCGCGGATCTCGCCGGTCTTGCGATCAACGATCGGGATCTTCTTGCCGGAATAGTCCACGAAGACCTTGTCACCGGCGGCGTGCTCCTGGCCCATCGTCGGCGAAAGCCGTTGCTCGAAGCCGCCAAAGAGTTCGCAGAACAGGCTGTAGCCTTAACCGTCGGGATGACTTCCTCGATACTCCTCCCAGAGGATGAGCAGCGTGACGTTCGGCGGAGGCGAATCCGCTGGTGCGGCTTGCCAGGAAGGCAAGCTGGCGCTGACCAAGCACCAGCGCTATGCCCACGCCAAGCAGTTCAAGCGGGCGAACAAGGCGCTGCGCAGGCTCAAGACCTATCTCGGCCGGACCATTCGCGACATCGGTCGCCAGATCGCCGGCGATGCGGGGCTGGACGCGCTCTTCAAATGGCCGCTCTACCAGGCGGCCACCGTTCTCGAGCAACGCCAGCGCCAGCGCGGCCGCAAGATCTACAGCCTGCACGCACACGAGGTAGAATGCATTGGCAAGGGCAAGGCGCAATGCCCTACGAGTTCGGGGTGAAGGTGTCGGTGGCCACCAGGCTGAAGCGCTCCAAGGGTGGCCAGTTGGCCCTGAATGCAAAAGCGCTGCCCGGCAATCCCTATGACTGCCACACGCTGGCAAGCGTCATCCCCGACATGGAAAAGACGATCGAGATCAGCCGCGTTCTCGCCGACGCCGGCTATCGCGGCCACAACGCACCGCAGAGCCACAAGTTCAGGGTCTTGACCGCCGGCCAGAAGCGCCGCGTCACCCCAGCCACCAAGCGCCACATGCGGCGGCGGTCGGCGGTCGAGCCCGTCATCGGCCACTTGAAAAAACACAGAATCGGCCGCAACTACCTCGCCGGCCAGCAGGGCGACGCCCCCTCAACGCCATCCTCGCCGCCGCCGGCTACAACTTCTCCCTCCTGCTCAACTGGCTGAAGGCTCTTTTGTGGCTGCTCATCGCCGCCCTCCAAAGTCAGCCGAAGGAACTCGAAGCCTGATCCCTCTCATTGTTCACGGCCGATTTGTTCGCGGTCGCCACAGCGACGAGCTTGAAGAGCTTGGTCTCCATCAGGCGATCGGTCCAGCTTCTCAACGGATCGCTGCAGCGTAGGCGCTGTTGTGGGACCACCTTTCGGGAGTGGTCGCGATCTGTGAGGTTGCCGATCCTGTATTGGGATCGGAGATCGGCTTGTGTCTGGACTTGACCTTACGCTTGACCGGGAGCGGCAGCCTCGGCGTTTCGAGGTGATCAACGGTGCCGGCGGTCGGCGTCGTTGGTCGGTGGATGACAAGGCGCGGATCATCGCGGAGACGCTGGAGCCGAACGCAGTCGTTTCCGAGGTCGCCCGCCGGTATGGCCTCAGGCCGCAGCAGGTCTTCGCCTGGCGCCGCGAAGCGCGCAAACAGGCCGCTTGCGCATTTCGCAAAAACGGGACAGTCGTTCCGCTAAATCGCGGACAGCAGTTCACTAAGTCGCGGACAGCAGGATGGGGTCGGCCCCGGTTGCCTGGTTGAACTCATTTGCGATTGATTTCGCCGTTTTCGGCGCCGGTCAAGAGCGGCGGTGTTTTTTGCTTTCTCATGCTGTCGCCTTCGAGGGTGACGCGATGGGCGTTGTGAACGATCCGGTCGAGAATGGCGTCGGCGATTGTCGGCTCGCCGATCATGGCATGCCACTGGGCGATCGGCAGTTGCGCGGTGATCAGCGTCGATTTCCGGCGATAGCGTTCCTCGAAGATTTCCAGCAGATCGAGACGCTGCTGGTCGGTCAGGCTGTGGGTGCCCCAGTCGTCGAGGATGAGCAGTTGCACCCGAGCCAGCTTGTCGATGAGACGGGGAAAGCGGCCGTCGAGACGCGCCAGGGCGAGATCTTCGAACAGACGCGGCATGCGCAGGTAGAGCACGGAATGATCGAGCCGGGCGGCCTGACGTCCGAAGGCGCAGGCCAGCCAGGTCTTTCCGGTGCCGGTCTGCCCGGTGATGATGAGGTTTTCATGCGCCTTCAGCCAGGCGCCTTGGGCCAGCGACAGCGTATTGCGCCGGTCGAGCCCGCGATGCGCGGCGAAGTCGATGTTCTCGATGCAGGCGTTGGCAAAGCGCAGCCTGGCAACGGCGAGACGGTTGGTCAGACGCTTGTCGGCACGCATGGCGGCTTCACGATCGAGCATCAGGCCGAGCCACTCGTCGCGGCTGAGATCGTCGGCTTTGCTCTGGTCGGCCAGGTCCCGGTAGGCGCTGGCCATTCCGCCAAGGCCGAGAGCCTGCATCTGGTCGAGGGTTGGATGTGTCAGCATGGTTGGTTTCCTTTCCTTCATTGGTAATAGGAGCCGCCGCGGATGTTGGTGTGCGGTGGCGTGGGCTTGACCGGCTCGGCCGCGGGCGGCACGCGGTCGAGGCCGGATTTGAGGATGGCGTTGACGGAGGAGTAGGTGATCGCATTGATGGTCAGCGCCCGCTCGCAGGCCGCCTCGAGCCTATCCCGCTCGTAGCGACGGGCCAGCGAGAGGATGCCAAACGCGGAGCGGTATCCCTGCTCGGGATGGGGACGGTCGCGCATCATCCGCTCGACCAGCATGGCGGTGTTGGCGCCGATCCCGGCTGCCTGCCGGATCAGGTTCGCCGGCGTCGTGTTGGCATAGCGCTGGTGCGCCTTGGGCATGTGCTCGTTGACGGTGACATGGCCGCAGCGCTGCGAGCGGCGGACATGGCTGGCGACGCGCTTGTGATCATGGAAGAGCTCGACCACCCGGTGGGTGAGCCGCACATCGACGCGCCGCCCGATCAGCGCGTGCGGCACCGAGTAGAAGGTCCTGTCGATCTCGACATGGTAGTCGGGATGCACCTTGGCCGATTTCCACTCCGTATATTCGAACGGCGCCGGCGTCAGCGGCGCCAGAGCCGACCGCTCGATCTCCTCGAACAGTTCGCGGCGGCTTTTGCCGACATGGCGCATGGTGCGGTTGTTCAGATCCTCCAGCAACCCCGCGATTGCGGCGTTGAGATCGCCGAGACTGAAGAAGCGCCGGTTGCGCAGCCGGGCCAGGACCCAGCGCTCGACGATCAGCACCGCGCCCTCGACCTTGCCCTTGTCGCGCGGCTTGCGGCTTCGGGTCGGCAGAATCGTCGCGTCGTAATGTTCGGCCATGGCGGCGAAGGTCTGGTTGAGCGTCGGCTCGAACCACAGCGCCTTGGCGACGCCGGCCTTCAGATTGTCGCAGACGATCGCCTTCGTTACCCCGCCGAAGAAGGTGAGTGCCCGGCACTGGCCCTCGATCCAGTCCGGCAGTTTCTGGCTGAAGCTGGCATGGGCGAAGGTGAAGGACGAGGCGCCCAGCACCGCAACGAAGATCTGAGCCTGGCAGATGACGCCAGTATCGGGATCGACAACGGGCACGGTGTGGCCCGCATAGTCGGTCTGCATCACCGCGCCTGCCTCGTGGCGATTGCGGAACGTCGCGCTCGACCGGCGCTGGAAAGCGCCGAACCGGTCACAAAACCAGGTGTAGCCATAACCATCGGGGTGCGCCGCGCGGTATTCCTGCCACAACAACGTCAGCGTCACGCCCTTGCGCTTCAGCTCGCGCGAGATCATCGCCCAATCGGGCTCGTCCAGATCCTGCGGCGGACGGCCAACCCGGCGAAACAGAAGCCGCTCAAGCAATGCGTCATCGTCATAGCCCGGCGGCAGCGGCCAGTCCGAGATGCCAGCCTCACGCGCCCGCAACAGATAGGTCGAAACCGAAGTCTTGCTGATCTTCAGCCGTTCCGACACCGCTCGCACCGAGAGGCCCTGCTCATGCGTCAGGCGCAGGATTGATCGTAGGTCTTTCACTGTCGTTCGTCTCGCTTGCTTCCGTCTTGGCATGGCCCCTCTCAACCCGATGATGAGAGGGCAAAATGCCAGAACGGCGCTCCCGAGAACCGACCGTTATCCGCCCCCGAAGACTGTCCGGGAATTAGCGGAATCACTGTCCCGTAATTACTGAAATCGCTGTCCGCGAATTAGCGGAATGGGTGTCCGCGAATTTCTGAAACACGCACCGCTTCGGTGCAGCAAGAGGTGCCGTCTCGTCGGCTTTGGTGAGAGCCAGAATAGACCATCGCTCTGTTTGACCTCATCATCGAGTTCATTCAGCCGTCGCACCAGAGGCAACAGCGCCGACCGCATGATCGCGGGATCATCCATGATGAGAACCGCCAAAGCGCGGGCATTGTTCGGTCCCTGCTCGGCAATGATCCCTGTCTCGGCCAGATGGCTGCCCAACGCGTTGAGAAGTTGCGTGCGTTGCGCCACCAGCGGCTCGCGGATCTTGCGTTGCATGAGCGAAGCCTGGTTCTCGGCCGATCGCACCGGTACGAAAGGCATGGGGGGCCGCGTCACCGCCTCGCAGATGGCGGCTGCATCCGCGGCGTCATTCTTCTGAGGACGGACACAGGCCTTCACGTAGGCCGGCGGCATCAGGCGGACGTCATGGCCAAGCTTCATCAACCGGCGGGCCCAGTGATGAGCCGAGCCGCATGCCTCCATGCCGACCAGGCAGTTCGGCAGGCGTTCGAAGAACCTCTCAGATCTTTCCGCCGCAGCGCAAGAGACATGATGACATGGCCGGCCAGAGCGCTGGATAATTCGAGATAAGCGTGGGCTTGCCATGGGCCGCGGCGGCAGGGAGAGGTATCCAAATGCGAGGAGTAGATTGAGTTTTGAGGCCATATCAGCGGTGGCGCCCGAAAATCGGCCTCATCGACGCTTTCCGAAAGCTGTTCCAACACCTTTCGAAGACAGCTTGCATGTCTGCCCTTGCTAGCACCTTTTCATGACGCTCCGGCACCGTTTCGCGTAAAGATTACGAGGCGGAGATGTCGAACTTCAATGCACATCCAAATATGCAGTTCACCCTCTTTTCCTAAGAGCCTGGTCGGGAATTGTATCTCTGAAGAAGCAGCCTGTTACAACGGCGCGGCTTTCGGGCGACAACAATGCTAAAGCGCGTCCACGACCAGCGCTCATTGCGCAGCGACCTCGGCCATCATTTTCACCAGAGGGCCAAAGAAGTTATGGTCCATGGCGCTGCTGTTCTCGAGCACGCTGAAGTAGACTGCTACAGTGCCGGTGTCGGGGTTTGCAAGCATGTACTGACCGCCGAAGCCGCCGTGGCCGAGGAAGGTTCCGTCGGTATTCGTCTGGCGGCTATAGCGCATCCAGTCGCGCGGCTTCTGGAGGGGAGGGCCTGGATTACGACGCGTCTCTTCGATGAAGGCGGCATCGCCCACGCGACGGCCATCGGCACCCTCGCCCTTGCGCGCAAACAGCAGCCCGTAGCGAGCGAGATCGCGGGCCGAGAGGCAGGCGCCGCCACAGACCAGCGGCACACCCTCGCGGTCGCAGCTGATATGAAAGCATCCCTCAAGGCCCGCCGCCTCGACGATCTCGATCAGCCACTCGCGCAACACCCGGCCGCTGGCGCGCTCTATGATCCAGCCGATTACATCGCTGTTGGTTGACTTATACAGCACCTCTCCGGTGCGGTTTGCTAGGTCGCCGCCTTTGATGCCGCAGATGAAGGAGCGGGTCGTCTCTTCCTTATGACCCTCCAGCGGCAGCCGCAAGCCGGTGGCGGCATCCAGTTGGTAGACCGTCGCCTTGGGGTCGCTGTAGTTCTCGGTGAAGTCGTTGGCGACGTTCATGTCGGCCACCGCCTTGATGGTCGCCTCGGCGTAGCCCGTACCTATTTCCGGCAGATAAGTGCCTACTCGCTCGTCGACATTGACGAGCCCGTCGGCCACCGCCCGGCCGAGCATCAGGTTGAGTGTCGTCTTGGTGATAGACATGATGGAATGCGGCCTGTCGGGCCCAAAGTCCGGAGCATAGGCTTCGTAGAGGATGCGCTCGTCGCGTACCACGACGAAGGCCGAGAAGTGTGGCATGGCAAGATAGCGTGCGACCTCGGGCCGCTCGCCGATGGTCCAGTCGACCTCCTTCCAGAGTGTCAGAACGCGGGGCGCGCGCAGCGACATGGCATAGCGCACCGTCGTGTGGAAGTTGTGGAACGCGTGGCGCCGGTAGTCGGGCTGGTACCAACGCGACTTGTTATCGAACACAGTTTCCAGGTCGGGATTGGCGATCGAAGGGATCATGCGGCGGGCTTCCCGAACTTGGATTCTTCCTTGTGACCAGCTCGTTGGCTCATGTTGAATTGCATCTCTGTCATGGCTCTCTCCCAGTCAACTGATTCCCTGCGCAGCGGGACTGCTACCGTACGTCATTTCCCCGACCGTAGTGGCGAGGCCGCTTCCTCCCGCGCCGAAAAAACAACAGCCGGATCACTTTTTTCGTTTGTCTTAACGTGGTCGAGCAAGCCTACGCGCGCCCCGGTTCATCTACGTAGCGAAGCTCGGCGATGGACGCGCAGCCAACGGTTCTCGCCATTGTCGTCACGCAAGACGGTTCCGACCTCCGCCGCGCGCGTGCACGGGGAGATGAGCATCGTGTCCGAACCAATCGCTCGAACCTCAATACCAGCCCGGGAAGCTGCTGGCGGGGTCAAACCGTCTAGCCACTCCTTTAGCGTCTTCTCATCAAATACGAGCCGCTCTCCCTCGCGGCGCAACGTGTAGCTTTCCGTGCAAGTCTCGTAGGTTCCCAGCCAAGCCTCGACATCCGGGCGCGACTGGATTCGCGGATCGGGCGCGGCAAGGCCAAAGTAGGTCCGCATCGCCCATGCCAATAGCCGCCGCGCCGTGATCCGCCCATTGGCGCCGTTGGTCAGCACGGCGATGGCGAAGCGCCGCGACGGAATCATTGCGAACAAGCACGGCTGTCCGTTAGCGCCGCCGCCGTGGCTGACAACACGCTCCCCGGTACTGTCGTCGAGCCACCAGCCCAATCCGATCTCCGGGGTGTCGCTCGACGGGCCGGCTGGTTCAAAGGCGGCCAACCGCATGGTATCGCCGAGCACCTCACCGCCGTCCAACTGGAACTGCGCGTAGCGCATGAGGTGGTCGGCGCTGGCGACCACGCCGCCGGACGGATTGACGCAGCGAGGCATCGCCCACGGCCGCGCGATCACCGTCTGCCCGCCGCGCTCGGCGTGCCCGACGGCAAACTTGCGGTGGAGCAGGTGGTGGGCGAAGAAGCAGGCACCATCCATTCCGAGAGGTGCGAGCAGCGCCTCGTCAAGCACTTCTTCGTAGGGACGGCCGTGCAGCACCTCCAGGATTCGGCCGAGGACGTAGAAGGCTGCGTTGTTGTACGACCACATCCGACCCAGCGGCGTGACCTGGACCAGCTTGTCCATCCGCGCGACCATGGCAGCCAGCGCGTCATCGCCCCAGCCAGTATCTTCGAAGAAGTCTCCCTCCCAGCCGCAGCTGTGGGTCAAGCAATCGCGGATGGTGACGGCAGACGAAACCGCCGGGTCCGCGACGGTGAACCTCGGCAGGTGGGCGTGGACCGGATCGTCCAAATTGAGTCGCCCCTGCTCGACGAGCTGCAATAGGGCGGTGACGGTGAACGTCTTGGTTATCGACGCGATCTGGAACAACGTATTGCCGTCGACCGGCTGCGGATGCAGCACGTTCGTTACACCTAGGCCAGCGGTGGCGGTGCAGCCCTCATGGTAGACGCCGAGGGCAATTCCCGGAACTCTATCGCTCTGCATCTCCAACCGTGCCTGATTGAGCAGTTCCGGGTCGATGGTATAAGATGGCAACAAAGGGGTGTTGTAGTCGCTCAATTTCATTGTTTCTGTTCTTTCTTTGCAACGTGATGAACAGTACTTGGTAGGATCGTTTAGGAAATGGAAAGCCCGATCGGATTTGTTACACGCCAGGCGCAAGCTCTGTGCGTGATCCGTTGCGATTCGGCAGATAAGCGCCACCGTCGATTCCGATCATAATGAAATCCTTGGCAATCAGCGCTAGATTAGCACGAACGCGGATAGCACCCTTGACGACGAAACTCATGAGATATGCCAAACCTGTAGTGTTATATATTCGTATCAATTATTGGCATTTCCATCTAAGATCCTATATTAGATTGACCCTTGAATTTTTTGTGAACGTACGGGCAAGGGCGATGTCACATCAAAGTTGGACCTCTGGAGAAAGCAGCTCCTGCTTGAACAGCGCGGTTTCGGGCCCCAGCGGGAAGTGGCATGTGAAGCTATGTTCCGACCGTCCATGGCTTTCGGACCGTGCGGGGGAAACGAGGCCACAGATGTCCTGCGCATAGCGACAGCGCGTGTGAAACTCGCAGCCGGATGGCCGCCTCATCAGGCTAGGCACCTCACCCTTAAGCTCGATCCTATTGAGCACCGCATCCGGGTCAGGCTCGGGATTGGCCGCAAGCAGCGCTTCGGTATAGGGATGGCGTGGTTGATGGAAGATACGCTTCGTCGAGCCGACTTCAATGAAGCGACCAAGATACATGATCGCCATGCGGTCGGTTATGTGGCGCACCACATTGAGATTGTGCGTGATTATGAGGATCGCAACGCCGAGTTCATCCTGCAAGCGCGTGAGAAGGTTCAGAACCTCGCCTTGCACCGAGACGTCGAGGCCTGCGGTCGGCTCATCGGCGATGATCAAGTCGGGATTGAGCGCAAGGGCACGCGCGACGCTCACGCGCCTGGCCTGACCGCCGGAAAGCTGATGGGGATAGCGGCCAACAAAATCCGCCGGCACGCCCACCATACGCAGCAGGCGCATCGCTTCGGCTCCGGCATCACGATCCTTTAGGCCGTGGATCCGGAAAGGCTCCGTCAGGAGCGATCGCACGGTCAGCCTTGGCGAGAGTGAACCGATCGGATCCTGGAACGTCATCGCCATGCGCCGCAAACAGGGCTTGCGTTCGGCAGCACTGAGTTCCGTGAGTTCCTGTCCGTCGAAGCTGATGCTGCCGCTCACAGCCCGCTGCAAGCCGATGATCGTGCGCGCGATCGTGGATTTGCCTGAGCCGCTTTCACCGACAAGCGCGAGTGTCTCGCCCTCCCGGATTTCAAAGGAGACACCGCATACTGCGTCGATGAAAGGTGCTTTCGTCCCGGTGGCGAGTGCCTTCAGCGGCCCCATAGTGCGGAAGCGGACGCAGAGGTCCTGAACGCGGAGAAGGGCACTCATACCGAAACCAACCGCTCTTCGTCGAGCAGATGGCATCGCGCGGTCTGCTCCAAGCCAATGGAGTACTCGATTGGTATCTCATGCACACAGCGATCGAATGCTTGAGAGCAACGGGGGCTGAAGATGCACCCTTTTTTGAAACCGAGAAGACTGGGCACCTCGCCGGAAATGGTCGGCAAAGTGCGCGTCGTTTGTCTGATCCGACCGGGATCGCACTCAAGCAGCGCGCGGGTGTAGGGATGCCTAGGATTGTGGAAGATCTCGCGTATGGCCCCCTGCTCCACCACTTCGCCCGCATACATGACGACGACGCGGTCGCACAGCTCAGCCACAGCGCCGAGATGGTGGGAGACAAAGAGGATTGAACAACCGATCTCCTTCTGCAGATCTTTGAGGAGATGAATGATCTGCACTTCCAGCGTTGCATCGAGTGCAGTGGTTGGCTCGTCGGAGATGAGGAGCGCCGGTTTCACAAGCAACGCCATGGCGATACAGATGCGCTGACGCATGCCGCCGGAAAAGTGATGCGGATAGGCGCCGATCCGGCTTTGCGGATCGGGAATTCCGACCCGGCGGAGCATGTCGATGGCACGAGCACGCTTTTCGCTCCGGCTTCTTTGCTCGTGGTGCT
Source organism: Mesorhizobium sp. M0208 (assembly GCF_040322015.1). NCBI lineage: Bacteria > Pseudomonadati > Pseudomonadota > Alphaproteobacteria > Hyphomicrobiales > Phyllobacteriaceae > Mesorhizobium > Mesorhizobium sp. M0208. The sequence goes on from NZ_JAMYSP010000059.1 coordinate 15,146, forward strand.
GGATGTCGATCATCTGGTTCTCGATGGTCCGCACCGGATTGAGTGCGGTCATCGGGTCCTGAAAGACCATCGAAAGACGATCGCCGAGCAGGTTCCGACGCGCTGGAGCGGGCATTTTGAGCAGGTCTCGACCTTCGAACAGGATGCTGCCCGCGGTGACGTCCGCGTTTTCAGAAAGCAGGCCCATCACCGTATAGGCGAGGGTCGACTTCCCGGATCCGCTTTCGCCGACGATGCCAACAACCTGCCCGACCGGCACATCGAGCGAAACGTTCCGCAGCGCATGAATACGGCCGCGGGGCGTACCGAAATCGAGATCGAGCCCGCGAATCTGAAGTAGCGAACGGACGGACATATGCGAAGTGGGCTCGTCGCGTCTCATAGGTCTTTCCGCAATTTGGGATCGAATATGTCACGCAGCGCCTCGCCCAGAAATGTGAAGCCTAACGTTGCGAGGACGATGGGAATGCCGCCGGCTATCACCAGCCAAGGGGTCTGGTTGATGTAGCTATAGCCATCGTTGAGGATAGCCCCCCAATCGGGCGTCGGCGGGCGCACGCCCAAGCCAAGAAAGCTGAGACCTGCCTCTATGGCGATGACGGCCGGCACGTCCATGCTCACCAGAATGATAACCGGGCCGATGACGTTGGGCAGTACGTGCACGGCGAGGATGCGCGTCGTCCCGGCGCCCATGCTGCACTCCGCGGCAATATATTCACTGTTGCGAAGCGCCACTGTCTGGGTGCGCGCGACTCTCGCATAAATAGGCATGGAGGTTATGGCGATGACGAAAATGACGCTGGCCAGACTGGGTCCAAGCAACCCGATAATGGCCAATGCGAAGATAATGCCGGGAAAGGAGCGGATCGTATCGAAAAAAAGAAGGAGCAAATTGTCCAACCACCTCGGTCCGAAGCCTGCCATAAGACCAAGCGCGAGGCCGACCAACAGCGAACTGCCAAGGGAGGCGAAAGCGACAAGCAGGGGGATCCGGCCGCCCATCACGACGCGCGAGAATGTGTCGCGGCCCAGTTGATCGGTGCCCATGAGAAAATCCAGTGAAGGGTCAGTCAGACGCGGCCCGACCATGATCCGAGTCGGATCATGCGTAATTATGAGCGGAGCAAAGATCGCGCTCGCGAACACAAGTACAACGAGCACGGCTCCAAGCACGCCCAGATGGTTCTTGCGCAATTGCCGGAGAAAGGTGCGAAAGGCGCCGGGGCCCTGCTCGCCATTGGCTTCGGCGCGGATGGCTTCAACGCTCGCCATGCTAAAGGTTCTCGCGGGTTCGAGGATCGAGAGACGCAGCGATCAGATCGGAAACCGTGGTGGCGACGACCGTAAGAAAGGTGGTGACGAGCACAACCCCCATTACGATCGGATAGTTGCGCGAATTGACCGCCTGCACGATCAATGTACCGATGCCAGGTCTTGCAAAGACCACCTCGATAAAGACAGCAGACGAGAGCAACCACGCCATGCCCACGCCGAGGATGGTCACGGTCGGCAGGATCGCGAGCGGTAAAGCGTAACGCGAAACGATGCGACATTCGGAAATCCCGAAGGAGCGAGCCATGCGTACATGGTTTTCACCCAGGATTTCCAGCATGGATGCCCGTACCATTCGGGAGATATAGCCAACCCAGCCAATCCCCATCGCGAAGCCTGGGAGGATGAGATGGATAAGTCCATCCCACAAGCCATTGCCGGCTCCGATCGCTGGCAACCAGCGCAGATTCACGGCAAAGATAAGCAGCCCGTAGACTGCCATGACAAAGGAAGGAATTGCGATCGTGGCGACCGCCATAGCACCGATGACCTGGTCAATAACGGAATTGCGCCTCACGGCCGAGTAACAGCCGAGGGGCACGGCAATCGCGACGGCCCATGAAATCGAGACAATGATCAGTTCGATTGTATAGGGCAGTTGCTCGAAGACGACATCGGCAACAGGTCTCTGGCTGAACACGTCGAAACCAACGTTGCCTTGGAGCAGCCCGCCGAAGAATGTGACGATCTGCACGGCAAGCGGTTTATCCAGCCCCATCTGCTGGTGAAGCTGCGTTATCATCTCTGGCGTCGCGCGTGGCCCGAGCAGAGTTGCGGCAGGATCGCCCGGCACGGCATGGATCATCAGGAATACGAGTGCCACCGCGATCACGATGATCGCAACCGCGAGGACAACCCGCTTGAGGAGATAGAGCCACATGTTCTTAGTCAGACCACGTCGCCCGAGCCTAAACCGGCTTAAAATCTAGATACAACGGATTTCCATCCGGGCGAGTTGCAGCCTGCATTTGCGTTGTGCGATACATGACTGGAGTGCTCCCATGGGTCAGGAAGCGGTAGGCGCCTGACTCCTCCATGAGATCCTGCATCTCGTAGTACCGCTTTGCCCGCTCATTCGGGTCGCTGATCGTGACCGCCTCTGATACCAGTTCATCAAAGCGCTTGCTGCGGAAGCGCTCCCAATTCCAGATGCCAACCTGATCTTGTACCATGTAGGACAAAGCAAAATGCGGATCCGGCATCGAGGGCCAGCTGTTGAGGATCACCTGTATGTCCTTCCAGCTCTTGCCCTGAGACTCCATGCCGAGGGTAGACATTGTGCCGGCATCCCGGACATTAACCTCAAGGGCAATGCCGATCTGCGACAACTGCGCCTGCACTGTCTGTGCAACGGCCAAAAAGGTGCTGTCATTCCTACAATCGATGGTCAAGGCCAGATCGGTCACACCGGCCTTTTCCAGAAACTTTTTGGCTTTTGCCAGATCGCCTTCCGGTGGCACAAGAGCCTTGTCGCGGTGGCCGATAATTCCCGGAGGAATCCACCCAGTTGCCACCGCTGCCTGACCCGCAAAGGCAGCATCCAGGATCTGCGGAACATTGATCGCCCATTGGATCGCCTTTCGGACATTGATGTCCTTAAGCTTCGGATGATCCATGTTCATTCCGATCCACCAGTACCGGAGCGAGGGATGCTCTTCTATTTTGGTGTTGGCCGGTGGAGCGCTTTTGAACGTCGAAAGCGAGTCTAAAGTGATATCAGTGAAATCGATGTCGCCCGCTTGATAGGCGCGTTCGGCCGCCTTATCGTCGTCGATCTGAACGATGCGGATTTCGTCAAACCCCGGTTTCGGGCCTGACCATTCCGGATTGCGCGTCAGGAGCAGATACTCGTTCGGCTTCCAGTCAGCGAACACATACGGGCCGGAAAAAGCCGGCGGCTTCATGCCGAAATCACCGCCGTCCTTGGTTGCCTTCATCACCGCATCCTCGCAAACGATATGGCCAACCGAGAAAGGCAGTGCGATGTTCCAGAGCGGGGCAAACGGGCTCTTCAGCACGATGACTCCCGTGTAATCGTCCTCGATTTCAATATGATCGAGCGACCCCCAATCGCCTTTCACCGGCGAATTGTGCTTAATTACGCGCTCGAACGAGAATTTGACGTCCTTGGCGGTAATCTCCCCATAACCGCCAGTGAACTTGATCCCTTTCTTCAGGCGGAAGCGAATATGGGTGGGATCGAGCTGTTCGATCTTCTCCGCCGCTTCCAGCTCCCACGCCCATTCGGAACCCGGCTTGAAGTGCGTGAGCTTTGAATAGATGCAGCTCGACACTTCCGCTTCCTGATTGTAATTGTAGAAAGCGGGGTCGAGCTTGGTATAACCATAAGCCACACGCGCTTTGAGAACCTTGCCCTCGGCTGCCCAGACGGCTTGCGACAGCGGTATGCCAGCAGCGAAGATACCACCGCCGACGGCGGCGCCGCTCTTGAGAAAGGCTCGGCGGCTCACGTGCCATTGCATGTCTTTCATGGTTCCCTCCAGTCAACATGTTCTCTCGTTAGTGCGCCGCCCATAGCGGAGAGACTGTCTCTTCGCAGGCGAAAAAAACTCACCAGCCAGATTGCTTTTTTTCGCTCGATTGCGCTCGCTTGGCACGTAAGCGCCCAGCCGCCAGGTCAAGCGCCAGTCGCGCCTTCTCGACAGCAAGATCGACGTCGGCCCGACCGCAGGAACGATCTTGCGGACCTATGCGGCGCGCGATAATTCGGGCCGTGCTTTCGGCACCCTCGGGGGATAGACTAGTAGGAAACGACGATCCCGCGATCGACTTAGGCATCGCGCAGTCTCAGATTGGAAGTACAGCCAGCCAGCACGGGCCATGATGGCGATCGGATAGCGGTGATTTTCGTAAGTCGGTGTACTCACGGTCTTGCGCGCTGCTAACCGGCTTCAGGCTCCGTGCATTAGCTTCGCCAGTCCGCGCAATGGGGGGCAAGAGCTTCATCCAGGGAGGGCAGGCACTACATGCCCGCCCAAACGCGCTCATCTGGGACGATCGGCAATGGCCTCCATCCCTTCCTTGACCAAGACGGATACTCCGTGCTGTCTTCGATAGGCTCGGCTTTTTTCGCGACACTCAGGAGTTGCGGCAAGTCTGGGGCTCATTGCGGTCGCGCCGACACGTCCGTACTGACGACTTGCCCGCCTATAATCTTCTGCGCTATTAAATCTGCGCAGCCAGAAAATATGGTTGAACCGAGCTGCCCATGTCCCGCGTTGATCCAAAGGTTCTCGAATTTGCGGATACGGCCCAGATAGGGAGGACATGCCACGTGGTGGGGCGCAGGCCGGCCCAGAATTCAGGCGTCTCCAAATCCACCGCAGCCCCGAAAGTTGGCGGCACATAATCGGGTATCCGTGAGGTGCGAACTTCGGAAACAGAACGATCGTGCGCCGCAAACTCCGCGACCGTTGTCACGCGAAGTTTTCCCGCTGCCTTAATACTGCAAGTTCTACGACTACATGCCGCAGGCTCGTCCGTCATCGCCTCGCAGCCGGTAGCGCAGATGGCCCCGCTGTGGGCCGCCGAGGAGGCCGTACGCGGCCAGGACCCGGCAGCACGGATAGCTGCGCGTCAGGAGAAATTCGCCGCCATCGTTGCCGTTCTCTTTGCGCTGTGGGAAAAGGAGCTGCCGAAGCTGTCAGGAAAATCGAAGCCCGCCGAGGCGCCCGCTCTTGCCGGCATGGGCCGGCACGTTCGTCATGAAGTGGACGCGGCACCTCTGCCATGTCGCGCACAGCACCTTGGTGACGGCCGCATTGATGCCTTCGTGGGCGTCGGAGACGACGAGCTTGACGCCGCGCCGCCGCGGCGGGTCAGCTTGCGCAGGAACTCCGTCCAGATCGGCTCGGCCTCAGACGTGCCGACCTCCATGCCCAGCACCTCGCGCTGGCCGTCCGCGTTGACGCCGACAGCGATGATGACGACGACCGAGACGATGCGGCCGCCGCGGCGCACCTTCAGGTAGGTGGCGTCGATCCACAGATATGGCCAGTCGCCCTCGATGGGACTTTCAAGGAACGCTTTGACCTTGCCGTCGATCTCTTCGCACAGCCGGCTGACCTGGCTTTTTGGAGATGCCGCTCATGCCCATGGCCTTGACCAGGTCGTCGACCGAGCGGGTCGAGATCCCCTGGACGTAGGCCTCCTGGATGACGGCGGTCAGCGCCTTCTCGGCCATGCGGCGCGGTTCGAGGAAACCGGGGAAGTAGGAGCCCTTCCTGAGCTTGGGGATGCGCAGCTCGACGGTGCCGGCGCGCGTGTCCCAGTCGCGCTCGCGATAGCCGTTGCGCTGGGCCGTGCGCAACGGGCTCTTCTCGCCATAGGCGGCGCCGGTGGCGGCGCCAACCTCCAGCTCCATCAGCCGCTCGGCGGCAAAGCCGATCATCTCGCGCAAGAGAACGGAATCCGGAGTCTTCTCCACGAGCGCGCGCAGGTTCATCGGTTCATCATGTCATCGGTCATCGATGGTTCCTTCAAATCAGGTTGGTGTCAGCAACCCGACCTTGCCGGCGAACTGTGGATGACCACCGCAAAGCCGCTCGCTCGCTACAGCGCTATCGAGTAAGCGCTATTTTCGCTGCACGTTGACGCGGGCGCTTTCGACGGATGGCCTTCGAATCGGGAACGGTAGAGCGCCACGGCTGACAGGAACGCCTGCGCGCTCGAAGGCCTGCGCCAGGCGGTAGAGCGGTGTGCCGTCGACGTATTTGTGAACGAGCGCGAAGGCCAGCGTCGAAGCCGTGGCGATGCTGCCCGGCAAGGGTTGCGCGGGCATCGGCGCGGTCACGACCGGCGTGTTGATGCCGGTACGCTCGCAATGACGGCAGATCCCATGGGGAGTGGATCGTGGCCCGCACTCTGGCAGAGTGGGCCATCGCAACTCGCTCTTTGGAGGCCCTTTCATGCATCTTTCGACCACCGATCAATCCGAGCTACAAGCCGCTGTCCGCGTGGATCTTGGCGCAATCTTCGTCTCGCTGGAGCTGTCCAGATCGACCTGGCTAGTCACCTCGATTGTACCGGGCAGCGAGAAGATGTCACGCCACATGGTCGCCGGCTGTCGATGCCGGCTCAATACTCCCCAGAAGTGCCGTTTGAATCTTCCCCAGTATAGCGCTGCCGCCCGGGGGGACGGGGCCGGCCGCGCGAGCCCCCCGCGGCGGGGCGGGGTGTTGGGATGGGGGGTGTGGGGGTGGGGGTTGTGGGGGTTCAATTTGGGGGGTGTGGTGT
>NZ_JAMYSP010000060.1:0-21236 GCF_040322015.1 Mesorhizobium sp. M0208
AGCTGGTCGACAAGGCCAAGAACTGAAGGAAATCCACATTCGTTTCGTTGCGCGTCCTCAGGCTTCGCGCTGCGGGCGCGCGGGGATTTCCAAAACAAGCTGGTCGACAAGGCCAAGAACTGAAGGAAATCCACATTCGTTTCGTTGCGCGTCCTCAGGCTTCGCGCTGCGGGCGCGCGGGGGATTTCCAAAAACAAGCTGGTCGACAAGGCCAAGAACTATCGCAATTTCATTGCCGATCAAGAAAGGCCGGCGGAGCGATCCGCCGGCCTTTTCGCATAAAGATTGTGTGGTTCCCACGCTTGTGGACAGGCGCATTATCCTCATCACCGTGGTATGCCTGTGCGGGGCATGGCACAGAAGTGCCAAAGGGGGCTGAGACTTGGAACTCAAATTTCTGTTGGTCGGGTTTGCCTGCGCGGTTGCCGGCATGCTCTCCCTCGTCACGTTCCTGAAGTGGTGGGAGGTGAGGGCGGTCAGCCGCTGGTCTCCGACGCTGGGAAAGATCGTCTCGTCGCGGGTCGAGGCTCGCGAGGTGACCAGTTCGGGATCCGGTTCGGACAGCAGAGGGTCGACCGAAATGCGCAACTTCCCGGCGATCACCTTCGAATACAAGGTGAACGGCAAGACATTTCGCAGTTCGCACTACAGCGTGCAGGAGAACCTTGGAAACTTTGCCGTGGCGGAAACCCTTGCGAAATTTCCAAACGGCTCTGGCGTAACCGTCTTCTACAATCCGGCCGATCCAGCCAAGGCCGTGATCGAACGCACCATGCCCGAAGGTTCCTTCAAATTCATGGTCCAGCTTTCGGCTGGGCTGGTGGTTGGCGCGCTGGTATTGGTCTTCTCCGTCGGCGGCGCCCTGGAAGCGATCCGGCCGTTTTTGCCCAAGCCGCAGAACCTCGGCGCCGCGGCCCTGCTGCTGTTCATGGGATTGTTTGTCCTGCGCATGGGCTTCGCCCAGAAGTCACTAGCGGAACAGGCGGCGAAATGGCCCATCACGGCAGGACGCATCGACGCCTCGGGCCTGCAGAAATTTGAGACCCGCGACAGGTCCGGAGGCGGCTATCGGCCCTGGCGAACAGTCTTCAAATCCCGCATCGTCTACAGCTATAGCGTCGCCGGCCAGCGCTACGCCGCCGATCGCATCGCTTTCGGCGCAAACGTGACGGCTTCGCTGCCGAGCCTCGTCAGCGGTCAATCACGGCGCTACCTCGAGGGCGACAAGGTCGAGGTCCACTACGATCCCGCCAATCCGGCTGCCGCGGTTCTCGAATGCAGGGTGAGTGGGCTTTGGCTCCTGTGGGTCTGCGCAGTTGGCTTCATAGGTGGAGCCGCGCTGCTTGTCGGGGTGATCTAAGGCTGAAACTGCCGTCCTCGACGCTGTAGATCCAGAGGAAGGGCACTTGTCTTCAGCATCTGACAAGAACTCCGCTGTCGTAGCCCGGCCATGTCAGTCTCAACGTCGCCCCGTCGACCACAATATGGATGACACGGGAGAACGGCTCTTCCGCCGACGGGTCGGATCCGTAGCATTGGCTGGCCGGCGCCACCCAACCCGTGGGTGTCTTGAGAAACATTGCGTGTTCACAGCCGAGAGCAGGGACCGACAGCGCATCGCGGTACAATGTGTAGACAGTCTGGCGTTGAACATCCGCAACGGCGGTGCAGTTCGATCTGTCCCGGGACCATGTGCCGACATAGGGTTCCGTGGCAAAGGCGCTGCCGCACGAAAATGTTGAGATCGAAATGAGCATCAAGAGATTTCGGATCATCGATTCTTTCTTTCGACCATGACATCGGGCCATGCTAAAGCATTGATGCTTAGACTTCACAATGATGCTGCTCCAGGGACTTAAATGATCATCCGCAAGGCAGCAGCTGTTTTTCTGAGCATGCTGAGCCTGTCGCAAACAGCGAACGCAACAGAATGTTCGCTCAGCCATGCGACCTATCGCGAGCCGCGTTCGGGAGCGACGATACAGTTCCGGCCCACAGACAACGAGCCGGCTGCGCTGACGACCGAGGTCTTTTCGCTGATCGTGCCCAACACCGACCTTCGTCTGCCGTCGGACATCACCTGGACCAATGGCAAGTACTCGTTTCCTGTGGGTACGATCCGGCACACCTGCACCGACAACGATCGCGAGGCGGGTCTTGAGGACGGCACCGGACTGTGCAGAGTGTGGGACGGGCAGGTCTATGCGTTCAGTGCAGGCGGTGCCGAGCAGCTGAGTTCCCGCGAAACTTCGCCGGCACCGGCAGGGTTGCTGTTGCCTGACTTCGGCGCGATTTTTACCGAATGGTCCGATTTCGCCAAAGCCAATCCCGACGGTTCGGCCTGGGACGCCTTTAGCTTGACGGGTTGCAGCGATGAATAACAAGAGACTGCCGGCCTGCATCTGCACCCTGTCGGTCCTTGTGGCCATGGCCCCGGGGGCTCGTGCCGACCAAAGCACGCCGTCGCGTCCGCCCGTCGACAAATGCAGTTGGGAACGGTTGGCGGACAGGGATGTCGGGCTGGCTGCCTGGGTACAGCGCTGCGATTTCGGTTTTCGCCGGATTCATTTCGAGCTTGGCGGCAATGCTCTTGCCATCAAATACAGCGATGGCGGTTCGGCCGATCCCGTCGTCGAAGTCTTCGATATGCTGCCTGGCGAGGCCGCCGATGCTGCGTTGCGGCGCATTTTTACGCAGAAGACCGAGAAAGCCATCAGCACACGTTGCGTGCTCATGCCTTACACCGAAGGGGCGACGCCCGCGCGCATCCTCCGGTATGTTTTCAGTCCCGATGCCGCCTATCGTGAGGAATTGAAGACCGTCGCCAACCCTGACGAGGTCGGCGAACCGCCTTGCGGCGAATGGGGCGAAGCCCCGGACGGCATTCAGTGTTTCGAGGTGCAATCACCCGAACTGCGAAAGCTGCTATTCGTTCGCGTCGGCCAGGATGAGCCGCTGTTTGACGAGCAGACACTGCAAGTCCTGCCACCCGGATAGCGCCGGTAGATATCAGCCGTAATGCCAACTGGGCTTTGGCTGGGTGCCGGTGAACATCACGCCGATGCGGTCCTCGCGGCGCCAGCGGACCACGGCCTTGTAGGCGATGCCGTCGGTCGGAACATAGAGCAGGAACTCATCGGGCACGCGCGCGTCGATCGAGACCTTCAATTCGGCGCCGCCGGCATGCATGTTGCGCAGCGTGCATGTGACCTCGGAATTGGTCATGCCGGTCAGGATCGTTGCGCCCTTCAAGACGCGCTGCCGGCGTTTGTCCCTCTGTTCGTCCTCGGCCATCGCACGCAATCCAGCCATTTTTCGCGTCTCGGGCGTTCTGATCGGGAGGATTATTAGACCTGCCTGATAAAAATAGCGTTATCAGCAGTCGGGACTGGGAGATGTTCGCGGTTCCTGGCTGGAAGAAAAAGGCGCCGCGAAGCACGGCGCCGAACGATGCTTGTTGTCGGCCTGCTTACCTATAGGGCGAGTAGCATTGCTGGCGCGGCCCGTAATAGGGCTGGAAGGTATTGTCCCAGGCGCGGTACGACCGGTAGCGATTGTAACACCATTGGACATGTGCACTGGAAAGCCGCCCTGCGCGATAATAGCGGCGCGGTGGCGGCGCGTCGTAGTAGTTGTAGCTGTTGTACAGGCTGCCAAGGCCGAGCCCCAGGCCCAAGCCAAGAATCGCGGCACCCGCACCATCATCATAGTAGCCGCCGCGGTAATGGCGGCGATGGTGGCGCCAGCGCCAGCTGTCGTCCCAGCCGCCATTATCCCAGTGTCTCGAAAAATGACGGCCGCGGAAATTGTGGGACCGCCATCTCCAATCGTCGCCGCCGTGCCATTGCCGAAAGCCGCGATTGCGCCAACGCCAGATCTGCCTGTCATTGCCGCCTGCCCAATCTTCACGAATTTGCACGATGTCGGCAGCATTGCCCGCCACCGGCAGCAGAGGTTTGGGTATTGGCCCGGCAAGCGAGGGGGACGAGAGGCCGGTGATCAGACCGAGGGCCATCAGCCCGGATCTGACAGAAGATAAAAAGAGCGGTTTCATCGCACTCTCCGAAGATTCAGGCCCCACGCCCAGAATACCCCGGGGAAGGGCCTATTGATGGAACTTTCCATCTGAACGGAAGATGAACAAAAAGGTTCCGTCAGCCATAGCGAGCGCGCGATCAAGCAGAGCCGCCTGATTTCTGCGCCCTTGTTTTCGGGCGCGCTTGCGGGCAAAGGTCAAAGCCATGTCGCTGCGCCTTGCCACTTTCAACGTCGAAAACCTGATGAACAGGTTTGATTATTCCGGATACCGCAATCAGCTCAACGAAGATCGCACGCTGGCGCTTTTCGACATTCAGAGCGAGGCCGAATACAAGATGCTCGAGCAGGCGCGGGCCATCGCGCAGTCCGACGACACGCGGCAGTTGACGGCGCTGGCGATCGCGGCCACCCGCGCCGACATCATCTGCATGCAGGAGGTCGACAATATCGAGGCGCTGAGGGCATTCGAATATGGCTATCTGTTCAAGATGGTGGGGCAAGGCTACCGGCAGAAATACACCACCGCCGGCAATGATTCGCGCGGCATCGACGTCGCCGTGATGATGCGCAACGAGACCGCGCAGGGCCAGCCGATCGAATTCGTGCGCATGACCAGCTACGCCTATGTCACGTTCGAGCAATTCGGGCTGCACACGGCGGAATTGGCAGCACTTGGACATCAGGCCAATGAGCGCATCTTCCGGCGCGACTGCCTGGAAATCGATCTGACCGTGGCTGGCGCGCCGTTGACGCTCTATCTCGTGCATTTCAAGTCGATGGGCTCGCCCCGTAACGGCCTCGACGGCCGCGAGGCGACAATGCCGCTGCGCATCGCCGAGGCGCAGGCGGTGCGCCGGATCATCGAGGAGCGCTTCGGCAAGGACCATGCCGCCGACAAGCGCTGGGCAATCTGCGGCGACATGAACGACTACCGGCAGCGCGTGAAGATCACTGGCGATGTTTTCGACGGCTATCGCTTCGAGGTGATCGACGAGACCCGGTCCTGCATCGACGTGCTCACTGCCGGCGGTTTTTGCGAAAACGCGGTCGAGCGGCGGCCGGAAATGGACCGCTGGACTTTCTATCACACGCGCGGACCGGAAGAGCGGCATCTCTGCCAACTCGACTACATCCTTTTGTCGAGGGCGCTAGCCAGGCAGAACGCCACCGCCGTTCCCGATATCATCCGTAACGGGCAGCCTTGGCGCACCATATTTCCGGCAGGCCAGGAGGTCGAGCGCTTCCCACGCGCCGGGTGGGACCGGCCGAAGGCATCCGACCATTGCCCGGTAGCAATTGCCCTCGACATGGCGTGAGACAGGCGTGAGTTTCGACCTGCCGCGCAACGTCATCCTGCCGGTCGATGCCATCGACGTCAGGCTCGATCCTGGCCCGCATCCATTCGAGCGCGATAATGCCGAGGCGATCGCGGCGAACTGGCGGCGTGAGACCGCATCGAAGCCGGCGCTTTTCGACGGCACTGTGGTGCTGCTTTCCGCACTCAGCTACCGCGACAATCGCCTCGTCGGCCGCTGCCATGCGGTGCGGTATTCGACCTTCATGCTTTGGCGCAGCAATAGACAGGTGCCTGGCGCCGAACATGCCTACGCGCACGCCTTGCTGGTCGCTGGCGACAATGCGCTGGTGGCGATCCGCATGGCGCCGCATACGGTCAATGCCGGGCGCATCTACTTCGCCGCCGGCTCGTTCGAGCCAACCGATTTCCGCGACGGCCTTGTCGACGTCGACTTCAACATGATCCGCGAGGTACGGGAGGAAACCGGCCTCGACCTATCAGGCGCGACACGCGGCAGGCGCCACTACGCCCTGTCGACGGCAAGCGGCACGGTGATCTTTCGCCGCTACCGCGAGACGGCCTCCGCCGACGACCTGGCACAGCGGATCCGCGCTTTCGTCGCGGCCGAGTCAGAGCCTGAAATCGAAGGTCCTGTGATCATCCGCAATGCAGCCGACCTGCCGGACGGATTGATGCCGCATATGAGACCGCTGATCGAATGGCACTTCGCGCAAGGATTCCGACTCTAACGTCGCGACCTGCCTTCAATAGCCTTGCGGTCGCTGCGGGCAGCGACAAAATACAGCAGTACGCCGAGACCCAGGAGTGCCCCCATGGCCGTTCCCATCGTCTGCCCAATTACCTGCTGGAAGTCAGCTGTGACGCGATCGGGATTATCCATTCCATAACGGATCAAATTCCACCAAAGCCCTGCCAATGCGGCTTCGACGATCACCATCGCCAGAGCCAGTCGCCCTCTCTTGCTCATCCATTGTTCCCCCTTAGTCCCCAACAGCATTGTTATCATTGCAGATTGTCCTGCGACAAGGGCAGGTTGCTTATAAAATTGGCAGCGTCGCGAGGCGACATTTGCTGCAACGCTCTATTCATGCCTCAGCGCGTCGATGGGGTTGAGCCGTGCGCCGCGCAGCGCCGGGAAGAAGCCGAACACCATGCCGATCAGCGCGGAAAAGCCGACCGCAAGCAGGATGACCGCCGGGCTTGGCGCAAACGGGATCGTCAGCGTCAGCGAGGCGAGGCCGGCCAATGCCAGGCCGATCAGGATGCCGATGATGCCGCCAAGCAGCGACAGCACCGTCGCCTCGACCAGGAACTGGATGAGGATGTGCTTTTCGTGGGCGCCGATGGCGAGCCTGATGCCGATCTCGCGCGTGCGCTCGGTTACCGACACCAGCATGATATTCATAATGCCGATGCCGCCGACGAGCAGGCTGACGCCGGCGACGGCGCCGAGCATGCCAGTCATGGTGGTGGTGGCGCTGGCCATGGCATCGGCGATCTGGGTCATGTCGCGGATCGAGAAATCATCGTCTCGGTCGGGCGTGATGCGGCGTGTGTCGCGCAAGATGTCCTCGACGCGCTGCTGCAGCACCGTGGTTGGCGTACGGTCGTCGGCGGCGACATAGATCGATTCGATGTCGCGATTGCCGGCAATGCGACGCTGATAGGCGGCGAGCGGCATCAGCACGACATTGTCCTGGTCCTGGCCGAAGCCGGTATAGCCCTTCGGTTCGAGCAAGCCGATGATCTTGCAGGAGGTGCGGTTAACGCGGATGATCTCGCCTTCGGGGTCACCGGCGCCGAAGAACTGCTGGCGCACCGTCTCTCCGATGAGGCAGACGCCGGTCCCCGAGCGGGTTTCCGAATCGCTGAACGGGCGGCCCGAAACCAGCTTCCAGTCGCGGGCATCGAGATAGGCGCTGTCGGTGCCGGTGACGCCCGAGGTCAGGCTTTCGGTGCCGAAAATGACGCGCACCTGCTTTTGCGACGCCGGCGCGATAGCGCGCGCGCCGTCCAGATGCGCGACAAGCGCTGCGAGATCCTTGTAGGCAAGAGGCCGGACCACCTGGTCGAGCCCTCCAGGGCCGCCAGGCCCCGCCGGACGGCCGGAACGGATGACAAGCAGATTGCTGCCGAGCTTGGAAATATCGGACTTGACCTTCTCGGTGGTGCCCGAGCCGATGGTCAGCATGGCGATGACGGCGGCAACGCCGATGACGATGCCGAGCAGCGTCAAGAACGAGCGCAGCACGTTGCGGCGGATGGAGCGGAGCGAGAGGCGGACGGTTTCCCAGATCATGGCTAGGCCATCTCGAGATTGGCGGTATCCGAGGCAACATGGCCATCGAGGAAACGGATCGTGCGCTGGGCATAGCCGGCAACATCGGCTTCGTGCGTGACCATGGCGATGGTCAGGCCGAGCTCGCTGTTCAGCTGCGTCAGGAGCTCCATGGTCTCGTGCGTGCGGGCGGTGTCGAGATTGCCGGTCGGCTCGTCGGCAACGAGCAGCGTCGGCTTGGTGACGATGGCGCGGGCGATCGCCACGCGCTGCTGCTGGCCGCCGGACAGCTCGGCTGGCGTATGATGCTCGCGGCCAACAAGGCCAACCTCGGCAAGTGCCTGCATGGCAAGGCCGCGACGCTCGCGGGCGCCAACGCCGCGGTAGATCAGCGGCAGTTCGACATTCTCCGCCGCCGTAGTGCGCGGCAAGAGATTATAGCCCTGGAAGACGAAGCCCACATAGAGATTGCGCAGCTGAGCGCGGCGGTTGCGGTCGAGACGGCCGGCATCGATGCCTTCGAAGCTGTAAGTCCCAGCGGTCGGCGTGTCGAGGCAGCCAATGATGTTCATGGCCGTCGATTTGCCGGAACCGGACGGGCCCATGATGGCGACGAATTCGCCGCGTCTGATGGCGAGGTCGACGCCGGCCAGCGCATGCACCCGGGCTTCGCCCTGGCCATAGCTTTTCCACACCTTGTCGAAGCCTATGAGCGTGGTCGCGACCGATGCCACGATCAGCTCCGCTGCTGCGAGGCGGTAATGACTTGTGCGCCTTCCTCCAGGCCGGAAACGATCTCGGTCAGTTCGCCATCTGTCGAGCCGACCCTGACGTTGACCGGATGCGGCCGGCCATTCTCCAGCACGTAAAGCGTGCGCGAGCCGTCGCTTGGCTTCGTCGCTGCCTGGCGCTGGCGGTTGCCGCCGGGGCGTCCCATGCGGCCGGTGAACACGTCGGTGAGGCTCCAGCCGCGCTCCGCCGTCTGCGCCGGCCGGTAGCGGAAGGCGATCGATGGCACGGTGAGCACGTTCTTGGCCTGCTTGGTGACGACCGAGACGGTGGCAGTCATGCCGGGCCGTAACAGAAGCTCGCTATTGTCGACATCCAGCCTTGCATCGTAAGTGACGACGCCGTCGGTGGTGACTGAGGCATAGTAGATGTCGCGGATTTCGGCGTCGAACGGCCGTTCCGGGAAGGCATCGACGGTGAAGCGCGCATGCTGGCCGGGTTTGACGGCGCCGATATCGGCCTCGTCGACCGCCGCCTTCAACTCCATGTTCTTCAGATCGGCGGCGATGACGAACAGGACCGGCGCCTGCAGCGAAGAGGCGACCGTCTGGCCGGGATCGACCGAGCGCGTCAGTATGATGCCGTCGATCGGAGCGTAGATGGTGCTCTTGGCAAGATCCGTCTGCTGCGCCTTGAGATCGGCACTGGCCATGGCGAGGTTGGCTTTGGCAATATCGAGCGCCGCCTTCGAGCGGTCGCGCGTGGCGGTTGCCGCTTCGAGCGACTGGTCCGTCGCCATGCCGCGCTTGGTGAGTTGTGCCGCGCGCACCAGCGCCTTTTCGTTTTCGGCCAGGGTCACAGTGGCGTCCTCGACGCTCGCCGTCGCTGCCTTGGCGGAGGCCTGGGCGCGCTCGATCTGCACCTCCAACTTTGCGGTGCCGAGCGCAGCCAGCACATCGCCCTTCTTCACCAGCTGGTTCTCGTTGACCGAAACCGAGCGGACGACGCCGGAGAGTTCGCTGGAAATATCGACCTGGGTGAGGGGCTGCAGCGTGCCGGTAGCCGAAACCGCGACGGTAAGGTCGGCCATGGCGGCCAGTGTCGTGGTATACTCGATCTTGGCGGGCGAGCCCGCATACCAGGGGTAGCCGACGACACCCGCGGCCACTGCGAGTAGCGCAAGCAGCGCGTAAAACCAACCGCGACGGCGTTTTGTCTTCAGGCCCTGGTGGTCGAGCCCGAGCGCCGTCTCGATGGCGGAAGCGGATTCCGTCTTTGGCAGATTGACAATCTGGTCCACGCCGGCCCCCTATGTTCAGTGATTTCCCATCAGTGCACAAATCAGGCCTTATGGTTCGAAATTCAAATTAAATTTCGCCCATGTTGGGAATGAGGCAGAGGACTTACTGAGATGCAGCCGCGGAATTACTTACTTTACGACGTATTCACCACCAACCGGCTGGCGGGCAATCCGCTGGCCGTGGTGCTCGACAGCGACGGGCTGGACCTTGCTGCGATGCAGGCGGTGGCGCGCGAGTTCAACCTGTCCGAAACCGTCTTCGTGCTGCCGCCTGATAATCCCAAGCATCGGGCCCGCATCCGTATCTTCACACCCGACTATGAAATGCCGTTCGCCGGCCACCCGAGCGTCGGCTCGGCGATAGCGCTCGCCGAAATGGCGGGAGAGGCCGCCGGCATCTTCGTGCTCGAGGAGAATATCGGCCCGGTGCGCTGCGCTGTCAGCAAGCACGATGGTTCGACCTTTGCCGAGTTCGACCTGGCGAAACTGCCGGCGCAGCTGGAATTGTCGGCCGCTCCCGAGGCGATCGGCGCGGCCCTTGGCCTTGGGCCGCACGAGATCGGCTTCGAGAACCACCGCGTTTCGTTCTGGTCGGCTGGAGTGCCCTACGTGACCATCCCCGTCGCCAATCTGGAGGCGGCCGCCCGGATCAGGCTGGACAACCAGGCGTGGTCGGAGTTGGCACCACGCAAGAGCGAATGGGCCTTCGCCAGCCCCTATGTCTATTGCCGCGAGACGGTGCACCATGACAGTGCCTTCCATGTCCGCATGATGGTGCCCGGCAATCCGTCCTACGAAGACCCGGCGACCGGATCAGCGGCGGCCGCGTTCGCCGGCGCGATCATGCATTTCGACGGCCCGACAGACGGCGTTTCACAACTGTGGATCGAGCAGGGGCTGGAGATGGGCCGGCCTTCGCGCATTCGCCTCGAACTGAATGTCGACGGCGGCAAACTGGCCGCCGCTCGCATCGGCGGCCATGCGGTGAAGGTGGCTGAAGGCAGGCTTTTTGTTTGACGACCTCGGCAC
Organism: Mesorhizobium sp. M0208; assembly: GCF_040322015.1. Lineage (NCBI taxonomy): Bacteria > Pseudomonadati > Pseudomonadota > Alphaproteobacteria > Hyphomicrobiales > Phyllobacteriaceae > Mesorhizobium > Mesorhizobium sp. M0208. The sequence continues at coordinate 10,693 of NZ_JAMYSP010000060.1, forward strand.
TTCGGCGATTTGTCGGGAAATGAATCCCACGGGGCTGGACATGGCGGATGGCGGCGGCTATATGCCCGCCAACGCTGGGTTTACCGGCCGTGTGGGTGTGTAGCTCAGTTGGTAGAGCAGCTGACTCTTAATCAGCGGGTCCACAGTTCGATCCTGTGCACACCCACCAAAAATCTCCAGGATTTGGTGGAAAGACCTTAGAACGAGCCGGTTTCATTCACCGCGCTCGTTTCATCAACTTTGGGCTGGCCTTTGGAGTCCGATAGTCTTTGGCGAGGCGTGCTCTTAGCTCGCAGCGCTCGCAGCCGACTGGATCAAACGCTGCGATTGCCGCGCCCGAAAACGCGGCTCAGAAACTTGCCGAACCGAAAAGCGATGCCATTGTCAGCACTCTGACGTCTGTCAGCATCAACGTCGGCTTTTCCCCCTGAAAAGTCGCTGATAAGCCATCAGAAGAAGATCAAGAAAAGGACGAGAATCGATCGGACCGTAGCTGGAATATCTGCCGCGCGAAATCAGCGCACCGCTACCGACAATGAGAAACGCAGCAGAGTAGGCGGGGTGAAACTTTTTCATCCCACCAGATTTATCTGAGAAACATTGCGGACGGAAGCTGCTGCCTTAGGGGATCGAGTTCATAGGCCGTATCCGATCACTTCTCCGAAACACCAGCCTCCGCAAAACTTGCCATCCTGGCGTGGCATTCCAATGCCGAGCGGACGATGTTGACGGCGAGGCAGGCGCCGGAGCCTTCGCCGAGCCTCATGCCGAGGTCGAGCAAGGGCGGCAGGCCGAGCGCCTCCAATAGACGACGGTGGCCGGATTCGGCCGAGACATGGGCTGCCAGGGTGTGGGCGAGGCCAGCAGGGTGCAGCGCTGCCAAGGGTGCCGCTGCGGCGGTGCAGACGAAGCCGTCGAGCAATACCGGCACGCCGAGATGACGCGCAGCCAGCGTTGCGCCCAAGATCGCCGCAAGCTCGCGGCCGCCGAGGGCCGCCGCGAGCTTCAGCGGATCGGCCAGCGCCGGGGCGTGGCGCTTCAGGCCGGCCTCGATGGCGACGATCTTGCGCACGAGGCCGGCATCGTCGACGCCAGTGCCGCGCCCGGTCCATCGTTCGGCGCCGCCGCCGAACAGCGCGGTTGAGATGGCCGCCGCCGGCGTGGTGTTGCCGATGCCCATTTCGCCGAAGCAGACGAGGTCGAGGTCCTTGCTGACCGCGTCGTAGCCGGCCGAGACAGCGGCGAGGAAGGCCTCGTCGTCCATCGACACGTCTTGCGTGAAATCGCCGGTCGGATGATCCAGATCAAGCGGGATGACGTCCAGCTCCGCGCCGGCGATGCGGGCAAGCTGGTTGATGGCGGCGCCGCCGCCGGCGAAATTCGCCACCATCTGCACGGTGACCTCCGACGGGAAGGCCGACACGCCTTGCGCGGTGACGCCGTGATTGCCGGCGAAGACGAAGACCTTGACACGGTCGAGCTTTGGCATGTCGCGGCCCTGCCAGCGCGCCAGCCAGGCGACTATTGTCTCCAGCCGGCCAAGGCTGCCTTGCGGCTTGGTCAGCGTGTCCTGGCGGCGGGCGACGGCATTGGCCGCGGCGTCGCTGCCAATGGGCAGGCCGAGGCAGGCGGCGCGCAGTTCATCGAGCGATTTGAAAGGCATGGGGGCAAAATCTCCGAAACAGAGTCAGGAAAGGGAAATGGAAGCGACGAGCAGGATTGCGATCTCGCCCAGCTGCTGAAGGGCGCCGACGGTGTCGCCGGTCTGGCCGCCGATCTGATTGAGGCAAAGCGCGCGGAAGGCGGCGAATAACAGACCGAGCAGGATGATCGCGAAAACGGCAGCGCCGAACCCAAGCGCCAACAGCGCGACCGCACCGAGTACGGCACCGATGCCAGCTGTTTTAGCCGAGACGGTGCCCGCTTCGGCCGAAAGGCCGTCGCTGCGGGCCGGCTGCAGCAGGTGCATGAAGGCGCCGAGCAGGCCGCGCGAGGCGGCATGCGCGGCAATCAAAGCCAAGAACACGTGGGCTGGGCCGGCGAATCCAGAGAGCACGCTCCAGCGGATCAGCAGCGAGATGCCGAGCGCGCAGGCGCCGTAGGCACCGATGCGGCTGTCACGCATGATCTCCAGTTTCCTGTCGCGGGTCTTGCCGCCGCCAAAACCATCAGCAACATCCGACAGCGCGTCCTCATGCAGGCAGCCGGTGACAAGCAAGATCGCGGCAAGGGCGAACGCTGCAGCAGGACCTCCGGCTAGGCCCAGCCTCGTGCCGACCGCGTAGGCCAGCGCACCGGCCATAGCGGCGGCGAGACCGGCGACCGGTGCAGCCCAGATCGCAGCGGCAAGGCTTCGGCCACGGAAGTCGGCTCGCGGCAGCGGCAGCCGGGTAAAGAAGACGAGGCAAAGCGCGATATCATCGAGAATTTGCTGTTGCGAGGCCTTCATCCGCCCCTCGCAATGGCATGGAAGAACGTGCCGCTGACATTGCCGCGCCGGTAGCCGGAGGCGCCGAGCGGGTTGCCTTGCCCGTCGGCGAGATCGGCCAGCGGCTCGTCATTGCCGGTCGCAACCATCTGCGCGTAGTGGAACTCATGGCCGCGGATCAGCGTGCCTTGGCTGCCGAGCGGACAGCCGGACCGCAGCCGCGCCTCGCGGTAGCCGAGATTCATCTTGCGCTTGGCGAAGCTGGTCGAATGGCCGAGCAGGCCAAGCATCCGATGCGTCTCGCCCGATGCGTCCTCGAGCGCCTCGCCGAGCACCATGAAGCCGCCGCACTCGCCATGCACCGGCCGCGTGGCGGCGAACCTCGCCATGCCCGCCCTGAAATTCGCAGCGGCGGCGAGGCGGCCGGCGTGGAGCTCGGGATAGCCGCCGGGCAGCCAGCAGACATCGCAATTGTCGCCGGGCGCTTCATCGGCGAGCGGCGAGAATGGGACGATCTCGGCGCCGGCCTTGCGCCAATGCGCGGCAACGTGCGGATAGAGGAAGGTAAAGGCGGCGTCCTCGGCGAGTGCAATGCGCTGGCCGGGGGGCGGCAGCGCGTCGCCGAAATTGCCCGGCGCGGGCGTGAATGGCGCCGCCAGAGCCATGATGGCGTCGAGGTCGAGCGAGTGCTCGACCATATCGGCCAGCCGGTCGAGATGCGCCATCAGATTCTCATATTCGCCGGCCTGAACGAGGCCGAGATGACGTTCGGGCAGGTTGAGCGAGGGATCGCGCAGGATAGCGCCGACGACAGGCAAGCCGAGCGCTTCGATGGCATCGCCGCACAGTCGGCGGTGGCGTTCACTGCCCAATCGGTTGAGCACGACACCGGCCATGCGCACATCGGGGTCATAAGTAGCAAAGCCCTTGGCAACGGCCGCCGCCGTGGTCGACTGGCCGGAAACGTCGAGCACCAGCAGCACCGGCAGGCCATAAAGTCGGGCAAGGTCGGCGGCCGAGCCGGTGCGGCCCGGAGCAGCCGGAATTCCATCGAACAGGCCCATGGCGCTTTCGAGGAAGATAAAATCGGCATCTTCGGTCGCTTCGCCGGCCAGTGCGTTAAGCAGGGCGGGCGGCATTGCCCAGCTGTCGAGGTTGATGCCGGACAAGCCTGTGGCGGCGGTGTGGAAGCCGGGATCGATATAGTCCGGGCCGGACTTGGCGCCGCGCACCTTCAGGCCGCGCCGGGCGAGCGCGCGCAGAATGCCGATGGTGACGCTGGTCTTGCCCGAGCCCGAGCGCGGCGCGCCGATGATGATGGCGCGGGTCATGGCTCGCCCGCCAGTGCCGCACGCATAGCGACAATACCGCCGACGACGATCAGCGCCGGCGAGGTCAGACCGGCGGCTGCTGCCTCTTCCGCAATGGTGGCGAGCGTGGCGACGACGATCCGTTCCTGCGGTGTCGTCGCAGCGACAATCACCGCGGTGGGCGTCGAAGGCGCCAGCCCGCCCTCGAGCAGCGAGGCGGCGATCAGTGGCAGATTGGCCATGCCCATATAGATGACCACCGGCTGGCCGGTACGGGCGATGGCCGCCCAGTCGAGGTCGTCATCGGTGCCGGCGGCGTGACCGGTCGCCAGGATCAGCGCCTTGTTGATGCCGCGCATGGTGCCGGGAATGCCGGTGGCGGCCAGCGCGCTGAGGCCGGACGTCAGGCCAGGCAGGATGCGGAACGGGATGGTTTTCCCGGCCAGCGCCAGCGCCTCTTCGCCGCCACGCCCGAAAATATAGGGGTCGCCCCCCTTCAGCCTGACGACGCGCCGGCCCGCGCGCGCCAGCCGAACCAGCAGAGCGGTAATGTCGTCCTGCTTCATCGATGGCTTGCCACCGCGCTTGCCGGCATAGAACAGTTCCGCGCCCTCAGCGACGGCGACGACCGCGGGCGAGACCAGCGCGTCATAAACCAGCGCGTCGCACTGTCCGAGGGCGGCCAGCACTTCCAGCGTCAGGCAGCCGGGATCGCCAGGGCCGGCACCGGCCAGCCAGACATGACCGGGCTCCAGCTGGCGCGGTTTGAAGTTCAGCCGGGTGAGCGCCTGCTCGACCGTAGTGTTTCTATTGCTGCCGCTCACAATCCGTCCCGTCCGCGAAAGCGCCGCTGGTAGTGCGCGTCATACAGTGAACTTTCGCCAAAGCCTTCCGCCGCCAGCGAGCGGCCGACGAAGATGATTGCCGTGCGCTCCATCGGATCGGCGGCCAATTGCGCCTCGATGGTGGCCAGCGTGCCGGTCAGCACGCGCTCGTCCGGCCAGGAGGCACGGAAGACGACCGCGACCGGGCAGTCGGCGCCGTAATGCGGCGTCAGCTCGGCGACGACGCGGTCGATGGCGTGGATGGCAAGGTGGATGGCCAGCGTGGCGCCGGTGCGGCCGAAGCCGGCCAGCGTTTCGCCGGGCGGCATTTTCGAGGCGCGGCCGGAGATGCGGGTCAGCACCAGGCTTTGCGCGACTTCTGGAATGGTCAGCTCGCGGCGCAGCGCTGCCGCCGCAGCGGCGAAGGACGGCACGCCCGGCGTCAGTGTATAAGGGATGCCGTGCTTTTCCAGCCGGCGGATCTGCTCGGCAACTGCGCTCCAGACCGACAGATCACCGGAATGCAGGCGGGCGACATCATGGCCGGCCGCGTGGGCGGCCACATATTCGGCCTCGATCTCGTCGAGTGACATCGGCGCGGTGTCGATCAACCTCGTTCCGGGCGCGCAGTGCTGCAACAGCTCCGGCGCGACGATCGATCCGGCATAGAGGCAGACGGGACAACTGCCGAGCAGGCGGCTGCCGCGCAAGGTGATCAGGTCGGCAGCACCCGGGCCGGCACCGATGAAATGGACGGTCATGCCGCATCTCCGCTGATGGCGATGGCGCAGGTGACAGCACCGAGCACCGTGCGCGGCCCGAGCAGCTTTGCGCCTTTGCCGGCGGCGGCAAGCGCCGAGGCTTCGGAAACAGACGGCGTGCCGGCATGCTCCTGTGATAGGTCGGAGTGGCTGGTCGTAGATGCAGCTTTGAGTTCGTCCTGCTCGACAACGATCACCGGGAGGCGCAGTTCACGTCCGGCGGCGAAGATTGCCGCTTCATCCTGCTTGAGAGACGCGGTCGCGAGGGCTGAAAGCGCGGGCAGGGCAAGCCCGTGCGCCTCCAGTGCGGTTTCTACCGCAGCAAGCACGTCGCGTGCGCTGACACCTTTGCGGCTGCCGATGCCCGCGACCATCATGGCTTGGCCCAACTCCATTGGGTGACCGGCACAGCCGGCCGCCAGGCCTGCATCGAACCAACCGGCGAAGCACGGGATATAGCGATCCGGGTAAGCTCGCCTCCGAGCGCAGCGTGACGGGAAAGCAGCAGTGCCTCCATCTCCAGGGTCACTGCGTTGGCGACTAGGCGGCCGCCGGCAGGTAAGGCATCGATGGCTCTTTCCAGCACGCCGGCATCGCTGCCGCCGCCGCCGATGAAGATCGCTGCCGGCGTTTCCAGCCCAGCAAGAGCTTGCGGTGCGGAACCTTCAACGACGGCGAGACCGGGAACGCCGCAGGCCGCGGCGTTACGTCGGATGCGGACGGCGCGGGCCGGATCGGCCTCAACGGCGATGGCACGCATGGAAGGATGGGCCAGCATCCATTCGATGCCGATGGAGCCCGATCCGGCGCCGATGTCCCACAGCAGTTCGCCGCGCCTTGGCGCGAGAGCGGACAGGGTGACGGCGCGCACTTCGCGCTTGGTGATCTGGCCGTCATGCTCGAACAAACGATCGGCAAGTCCCGCTGTCAGCGGCAGGATGGGTGCTTGCGGAGTCGATTCAACTTCGATCGCGAGCACGTTGAGCGGATTGATCTTTGCGAGGTCGAAGGTGCCGGCGCTCGCCGAGCGCAGCCTTTCGTTCGGCCCACCCAGCGCCTCCAGCACCGTCAACCGCGAAGCGCCGAAGCCAAGTTCGATAATGAGACGGGCAATCGCTCCCGGTGCATCGCTGTCCGAGGTCAGCGCGAGAATGCGGGTGCAAGGATGCAGCAACGGCCGGATCAGGTCGAGCGAGCGGCCATGCAGCGAAATGGTCTCGACGTCCTGCAGCGCCCAGCCCAGGCGTGAGGCGGCCAGCGAAAAGGCCGAGGGCGCGGGGATCACCCGCATATCCTCTGCCGCGACCTTGCGGGCGAGGGTGACGCCGACACCGTGGTAGAAGGGATCGCCGGAGGCCAGCACGCAGACGCGTCTGCCGGAGAGCGCCAGCACGTCGCGCATCTCGGCATCGAAGGGCGTCGGCCAGGCGCGCGCTTCACCTTTGATCAGTGATGCGACAAGGGCGAGGTGGCGCTTGCCGCCGAAGACGAACTCGGCCTCAGCGATCAACCGCTTGGCCTCGTCGCCGAGACCCGCTACACCGTCCTCGCCGATGCCGACGATCGTAAGCCACTTTGAGGTGAGCTTGGCGCCGCGCGGAGCTTCAGCAGGCATAATGACCCACCGCATTCTGATCCTCGGCGGAACCACCGAAGCACGGCAACTGGCCGGCAAGCTTGCCGCGCGCGCGGATATTTCGGTCATGCTGTCGCTGGCCGGTCGTACCGAAAACCCGGCCGCGCAGGGGGTGCCGGTGCGGGTCGGCGGCTTCGGCGGTGCCGGCGGGCTGGCGGCGTATCTCCGCCAGAACAAGATCGACCTGCTGATTGACGCCACGCATCCCTATGCGGCGCAAATCTCCGCCAATGCGGCGGAAGCAGCGCGCATGACCGGCGTGCCTATGGTTGCGCTCAGGCGTCCCGGATGGGAGGCGGTCGAAGGTGATCGCTGGACGTTGGTCGACACCGTTGCCAGCGCGGTGACGGCTTTGGGATCGGTGCCGCGCCGTGTGTTCCTGGCGCTCGGGCGGCAGGAGGTCGCTGCCTTCGAGGCAGCTCCCCGGCATCATTATCTCATTCGCAGTGTCGACCCGGTCGAGCCCAGGCTCGCTGTGCCCGACGCGGCCTATCTCTTGGCGCGCGGGCCGTTTCATGAGGTCGATGAGCGCGCGCTGCTCGAAAGCCGTGGCATCGAAGTCGTTGTTTCCAAAAACAGCGGCGGCGAGGCGACCTACGGCAAGATCGCGGCGGCGCGGGCGCTCGGTGTCGAGGTGATCATGATCCGTAGGCCGGCGTTGCCGGACGTTACGTCGGCCGAAACCATCGAATCGCTTGCCGCTATGGTCGATCATTTTCTGGTCGGTCATGTTCTTGGGCCCGCTGCCGAACGCGGCGTGTAGACCAGCGCGGCCTTGTCACGCCGCTTGATGATCCTGGTTTCCGGCGAGCCGATGATGATGCAGGTGGCCATGTCAGCCTTCGCGGCATCGGCGTCGGCCAGCAGAAAAACCTCGATGCGCTCGTCGGGACGGCCGGCGGCACGGCCAAAGATCACCGGCGTGGTGCCGGGCAGGATCGCCGTCAGGCATTCGAACGCGCGGCCAAGCTGCCAGGGGCGTGCCTTGCTGATCGGATTGTAGAGCGCGATGACGAAGCCGGCGCCCGCCGCCGCAAGTAGGCGCAGCTCGATCAAATCCCACGGCTTCAGATTGTCGGACAACGAGATGGCGCAGAAATCATGGCCGAGCGGCGCGCCGATGCGGGCGGCGACGGCGAGCATGGCGGTAATGCCGGGCACGATAGCGATGTCGACCGTGCGCCATTCGGGTGGGCCCGCCTCGATCGCCTCGCAGACGGCCGCCGCCATGGCGAAGACGCCGGGATCGCCGCCCGACACGACGGCGACATCGTGGCCTTCCGCAGCCTTCAGCAGCGCGTCCCTGGCGCGCGCGAGTTCCTCGCGATTATCGGAAGCGACGCGGGTCTGCTCGGGGCGCAGATCTAGCCGGTCGAGATAAGGCTTGTAGCCATAGAAGAATTTTGCCTCGCCAACGGCGCGGCTGGCTTCCGGCGTCACCTGGTCGGCGTTGCCGGGCCCGAGGCCGATGACGGTGAGGCGGCCGCTCATGCTTCGGCTCTCAATGCGCTTGGCCGGCCCGACCAGCCGGCCACCAGAACGATGGCGAAATAGGGCGCCTGGTCGTCCTTTTTATCGGCCAGCCGCATCGAGACGCCGCCCGGCATGGTGCCGCGCTCGACGTAGACGGCCCGCGCCAGTTTGTCGGTTGCCTCCAGCGCGCGCCTGATCTTGGGCAGGTTGCGGCCGACCTTCATGATCACCGCAGCGTCGGTGTCGGCGAGGCGACGCGTCAGCTCGAATTCGCTCATCGTGCCCGGCAGCACCGTCAGCACGTCGTCGCCCTGGACGATCGGCAGGCCGGTCGCCGACCAGCAGCCGGACATGGCGGTGACGCCCGGGATGACTTCGGTCGGAAAGCGGTGCGCCAGCCGGACATGAAGATGCATGTAGGAGCCGTAGAAAAGCGGGTCGCCCTCCGAGAGCACCGCGACCATCCTGCCGGCGCTGAGGTGCTCGGCGACCTTTTCGGCCGATTGCTCATAGAAATCGGTGATCTGCGAGCGGTAATCGCTGTGATCCTTGTCGATTTCGGTTGTCACCGGATAGAGCAGCGGCAGTTCAATCAAATCGGGGCGAAAATGGGCACCGACGATGGCGCGCGCATTGCTGTTGTTGCCGCGCTTGGCGAAATGCGCAACGACATCGGCCTCGGCCAGCGCACGCACCGCCTTCAGCGTCAGCAGGTCGGGGTCGCCGGGACCGGTGCCGACGCCGACCAGTCGACCTTTTGCGATCACGTTCATAGGCCCGGCCTCGCCAATGCATTGAGGGCGGCGGCGGTCATGGCGCTGCCGCCCAGCCGGCCGCGCACGATGGCGTAAGGCACGCCATAGCAATTTTCGGCCAGCGCATCTTTCGATTCGGCGGCACCGACAAACCCGACCGGCATGCCGATAATCGCCGCCGGCCTCGGCGCGCCGTCGCGCAGCTTTTCCAGCAGATAAAACAGGGCGGTCGGCGCATTGCCGATGGCGACGACCGAACCGGCCATGCGCTCGCCCCACAGGTCGATCGCCGCGGCCGAGCGGGTGTTGCCGATCTTTTTCGCGATGTCGGCGGTCCGCGGATCGCGCAGCGTGCAGATTACCTCGTTGCCGGCAGGCAGCCGGGCGCGCGTGACGCCGTGCGAGACCATCTGCGCGTCGCAGAAGATCGGCGCGCCGGCGCCCAACGCTGTGCGCGCGGCGGCGACGAAATCGGTCGAGAAAACGAAGTGCCGCGCGGCCTCGACCTGGCCGCATGCATGGATCATGCGGATAGCGACGTCGGCCTCGGCTTCGGAAAAGCGCGACAGGTCGGCCTCGGCGCGGATGATGGCGAAGGAGCGCTCATAGATCGCCGTGCCGTCATGGATGTAGTCGTAGGCGGTCATGTTCATTCCTGTCGGTAAGCTTTGACGACGCCCGCCGTGCCGAGCCTCGCTAGGCAGGCGGCAGCGGTTTCGCCGGGATGTCTTGCGCTGCGGATCGCCGCTGCAACGCGGCCGATGCCGTGCGCGGCGTCGTAGCCCGGCCTGTATCCGGCGGGCAATGCCTTTGCCGTCCCGTCCACGACAAGCCCGGCTCCGTTTTCGCCACCGACCAGGGTCAGCTTCGCCGGACCGGGATGGGCGCAGCCCTTGGCGCAGCCGGAGATGTGCAGCGTCAGCGAGGAATCGAGGATGTCGCGGTTTTCTGTAGCGATGATCTCGGCGATGTCGCGGGTAGCGATGCGGCCGGAGGCACAGGCGGGTGCGCCAGGGCAGGCGGCGATTTTCGTGCGCGGATCGGCTGCGTCGGTGACAAAGCCGAGGGTTGCGGCGGCTTGGTGCAGCTGGGGGCAGGCGGCCGGTGGCAGGCCGATGAAAAGCAGCGCGCGGCTTGGAGCGAGACGGATTTCGGTGACGCCCAGGGCGATGGCTTCTTGCGTGAGGCCGATGAGTTTTTGCGCGGGCATGCTGCCGAAGGGCAGGCCGATGCCGAGGGCACGGCCGTTGCTCAGGTTGAAGATACCAATGGGCGGGCGAAAGCGTTCGGCGGCGCCCCCCTCTGTCCTGCCGGACATCTCCCCCTCTAGGGGGGAGATTGCGCCTTGGTCTCCGCC
>NZ_JAMYSP010000061.1:0-21154 GCF_040322015.1 Mesorhizobium sp. M0208
CAGACCATCGACAACCCGTTCGGCACGAGGTTGTCACCCATGTCTTAGGTACATTCTGTTACCCATGTCTCCGGGTCGTACCGTCGATGTAGGTGACGCGCTCTCGCAATTTGAACCCCTGACACGCTTCGCTGGCCGTCGTTATGCGGCGTCCGCATTCTTCGTCTTGAGCAGCCGGCAGCGCTCGACCGCAGTGCGCTTCCACATGGCGTGGTCAAAGCCGGGCGAGCAGCCCATGCCAAGGAAATGCTTCCGCTGCGTCGACAAAGGGATTGTTTCCCAGTGGATACCGTAGCCGTCGCTGATGATGGCCGCAGCGGCGCAGGCCAGCCCCTCGCGCTGCAAGGCGATCGGGTTAGCAGTTTGCTCGTCGCTGGGGGCGTAAGCGTCTGGCGGTCTTCCTGAATGAGACCACGTTTTGAATGAGACCACGTTGGCCATCGGCTGCTCGATCGACACAAAGTCGGGCCTGTTGCCTTGATCATGGCGCGAAGCTGGCAACCGAGCGATCCCCTGCTCCTCGGCGTTCTCGCCGATGGCTTTGATCAGGCCAGTCTTGATCGAGAGCGATGAGCCGGGCTCATACCAAGCGCATGCGATGTCGAGGCCGAGGATTAACATTCTCACCCCTCGGCAATGCCGGCAGGAATGCCCCAAGGGCATGCAGTCGCAAGGAGCTTCTCACCGAATGTTCGCGCACCGGGTCAATCGTGACGCAACGAAATGTGGTGTTCGCCCGTAGGGTCGTAGGGACACCGCGAAAGGAAACCAGAACATGACCAGCGAACGAGACGTCGGCACGTTCGAAAAGCCCGTGACCCTGTTGCTGTCCTCGGGCAAAGTCAGTGTTTCGAGCACCCGCGAGGCCGCCGAAATGCTGCTGTATGATTGGCCCATTGGAGAGACGGGGCGCCGCATCCAGGCACGAATGGCCTGCATGAAGGTGCTCGGCGGTGGAAGCGCCCCGGAGGTAGCCCGCGCGGCATTTCTGACCGCCGCCAAGGAAGCGAAAATCTTGAACGCCTGACATCTGCTACTCTGCCGCCGCAGCAAATGCCGGCCGGTCATAGCCATTGTCGAGATGCTTGGCCGCAGTTTCGAACGCGTCCATCGCGAAGTCTGGAAAGCGGCGCTGATATTTGGCGATCAGCTTCGGATCGAAGGTTCCGGCACGGTGCGCGGGATAGTCAGCGTCATCTTCGATGTGCCCGTCAGCACCGACTTCCGCGAATGGCCTTTGCGCGATTGACGTTCCTCTCGGTGCTCTCCTCATCGAAGTGCTCGTCGAGCTCGGCGTTCAAAATGCGCTCCGAAAGCGCCTTCTTCAGGTCGTCAAGCAACCCCCTTGGCGAAAACCTCGTTCGGATCACGACCGGCAAGCAGCTGGTCCAGAAATTCTTTCCCGATAGCCATGTGATGATTCTTTCCTTCCATCGTCATGGCCTCGCACAGAACTCCTGACAGTCCCAGCGCATGACGTGATCCCTGGCTGAGTCTGCGAAGGAAAACGGTGGTCCTGGAGCAAAAAGTCCGACTCTGGGGACATTAGTCCTGCCAGTCTCGATCACGGGGCAACTTCAGCAAAGAGTGCCCCGACGGGCACAAGTCCGGCGGCCGCGCTCGGCCAACTGCTCGGCATTGAGCGCGAGCTTGGCAAGCCCCGCATTCGCCTCTTAATTCGACCCCGAATGATCCGCGAGCTATGGAAACGGGTGCATGAGCATGCCGGGCCGTCGCCAAAGTGCACGAAGCGCCCAGCCACTCAATGGATCAAGCCGGGACTGATTGGCCGCGTAAGCACTGCGCGGCGACGAGGGTCTACGCAACGCCTCGCGGCTGGACTTTTGGGATCAGATTGGGGTGACAGCGCCGTGCCGCACATGACGTTGGGCGAAGCCGCTAGGCTTACCGCAAAGCAGAGTTGAGTTGTCGCAGCGCGCCCCGGGCGGCCGATAGCCTGTGCTTTTCGAAGATTGCTAGCTTCTGCTGATAAGTGATCCGCACCTTGGCGTTGCACCCGTGGCATCTGAAGTGCGCAATCGTTCTTAGTGCAGAGCCTTTCCTTACCGCCGGATGCGAGCAATTCGGACAATTGAATGTGAGCGCAACATTAGACAAGTCTTTGGCTAAACCGGCAATAGACGGCTTCTTGGCCACGCCTGCATCTCCAGCATTCGAACCCTCGAACGAGCAAGGGCTCCGGCCCGGAACATTTGCAGCAAACGTACACATTCAATTGACCCCGATTTTAATCCTCGTCATGAAGTCGGCGCCATCCGTTGCGCTCGTTCTAGCGGCCCAGCGGCTTGCGGCGAGGGTAGACCGCTGGGCCTGACCAGCGAGCCTTTGGGAGTGCTCGCTTGACTGTGAGTATATGAGCTAGACCTAATGTAATGATACATGCGAATGAAGTACGTGGCGGCAATTCCGCTGTGTAGAAGCTGTAAGGCGCCCCGGAATGGTCGATGCGTCTGGCACCGCACGCCAGCACCGGCCGGCTAGAGTTCATTGAGCCTTGATGCCGACCCTGATCGAGAAGCCGCCCCACGGCGATGCTTGGATTCAGGAGGTGGAGTTCGACGGCTACGGGGCCGGCGTCGACCAGAAGCTTGGAACCCGTGCTGATCGACACGTCGGCAACGCGGAACCTTTGCTAGATATTACCTGAGCATGTCCTAGAATGCCACATACCTGAGCAACATGATCGCCCATTGCTGTGCGTCTGTGTTCGGTGTTTTATACTTAAGGGTGAATTTCGGCAGATCTGGCATTTTATCGATGGCAAACACCGCCAATCCACTTGATCAGAGTTCCGACGAGCATCGGCGCGAGCGCCGCCCACGTGTGCTAAAGGGCGGGACGATCATCACCGGGATCCAGAATTCCGAGATCAGCTGCACCTTGCGCAATCAGCATGAGGGGGGCGCCGAGCTGAAGGTCGCGCCCGAAGCTCGGGTTCCCGATCGCTTCTTGCTCTACGTGTCGGTCGATGGAGTTGCCTATAGATCGGAAGTTCGTTGGCGTCGCAACGACCGCATCGGCGTCAAATTCACCGGCACCGAGCCCAAACCGAAACTTCACTACGGTTGACCCACGGCAAGACGAACCTTTTCTGACACTCGCCATGAATTTTCAGCACAAGTCGCCCGGCCATTCTCTCCGAGGATAACCCGGACAGGGACGTGAACTACACAGCGCCCTTGACTGCCAAGACGGTCACCCACCCCTGCCCTGGACACCCGTGTTGGAAACGATAGCGGGCGCTACTGTGACGAACAGGATATAAGGCTCTCTGGCAGCAAGCTGGTTGAGGAAAGTCCCACCGTCATGAAGCCTATGAACGAAGAGCACCTGGCCATCCTACGCAGGCACATGGTCGAGATGATTGCAATCCATACCGACCTTGCAAGCGAAGAACTCGGCAAGGCGGCGCTCGATGAACGGGTGATGGCAGCGATGCGGCGATTGCCGCGGCATCTCTTCGTGCCAGCTTCGGTTGCACCTTACGCCTACCAGGACATGCCGCTGCCGATCGGCTTCGATAAAACCGTCTCGCAGCCGTTCATCGTCGCCCTCATGATCGATCTTCTTGCTCCCCAACCGCACGAGGCGGTGCTCGAGATCGGCACCGGCCTGGGCTACCAAACCGCAATCCTCGCGGGACTCGCCGGGCAAGTTTGGAGCGTAGAAATCATCGAGGAATTCGCAAGCCGTGCGGAGGCTCTCCTGCATGACCTCGGCTTATCCAATGTCGGCATTCGTGTCGGAGACGGGTCTCGCGGCTGGCCCGAGCACGCCCCATTCGACAAAATCCTGGTCACGGCGGCGGCTGAGCAGACACCGCCGGCTTTTCTGACGCAACTCAAGCCGGGGGGACGGCTGGTACTGCCTTTGGGATCTAAAGAAGCACAGTTTCTGACTGTCATCGACAAGGATGCGGCAGGGCAGCTCGAGACCCGGAAACTCATTCCGGTTCGGTTCAGCCGGCTCGAGACCGCCTAGTGATGTGCGACAACCGGCGCGCCGCGCTTTTCCGACCCTCAATCAGATGCCAGCCTTCGCGTTTCTTTCGTCCTTGATGAACGGGAGAAACAACCCGTCGCAGATTTTCCAAACACAAGGCAGCTTGTCTTCTGGGCTCTGCGATCCTTCTTGGCCCTCACAACTTGAGCTGATCATCCTCCCCAGCCGCCTCCCCCGCCGCCGCTCCCGCCGCTCCCACCGCTCCCGCCGCTCCCGCCGCTCCCGCCCGAAGGAGGAATGAACACAGGCGCAGGAACAGGCTCCTCCTCAACCGGTATGATCACTTTCTTGGCGGCCCTCCTGGGAGCAGGCTTGACGACCTTTGACGGAGCAACCCTGCGGACGACCTTTGGCGGGGGAACTCTGCGAAGAACCTTTGGCGCGGGCGTGGCGACCAGCGGCGTCGGTTCAACCCTAGGGACCAGGGAGGTGCAACCCATGAGGCCCACCATGATGCCGGATAACGCTGTTCCAAGTATTGCCTGTTTCAATACTCTGCCTGCCATTGCCTCCTCCTCAGTCAAAACAAGTCCCGACGCGGATTGGCTTCTTCCCAAGCCCGTCTGGCCGCGTTAACCAGTTGCGTGTCCAGTGAACCCGACCGGGGAAAATTCGATTTCAGTTCCTGGCGCAGCTGCTTCAAGGCCGCTGTTTTTGGCTTCGGACCGAACTTTGCCAGCGCTCTTTGGGCGTCCGGCAGTTCCTTGCGCACATCGAGCGCAGCCGCAAACGCAAGGAAACGCACGACATGACCCTGATCGGCCTTGTCGCCTTTTTGCATTTCGAGAGCCGCGCGATCGTAAGCTGCGAACGGGTCACCCCGTGCGATCCCGATTTCGAACAATCGCTGCGCTTCCGCGAGGCTCCGTTCCACACCGACACCGTCCCGATACATGCGTGCGAGGCTGCCGGGCGCATAGGGCTGGCCGAGATCGATTGCCTGCTGAAACAGCGCCAGCGCCGTCTTCGGATCCTTCTCAACGCCCTGCCCAGACAAGTAATTGCGGCCGAGCAGGTTCATAGAATACATATCCTGCCGCTGGACGCCGGCCTGCAGGAACGCAACGGCGCGGGCTTGGTCAGCGGTCACGCCGTTGCGGCCCTCGGTGAAGATCGCGGCCAGATCGTTCATTGCATAGGTATGGCCCATCGCCGCTGCCTTGAGCAGCAGGTCCAAGCCCTTGGCCGTGTCGGGCTTGACGCCATACCCATTGAACAAGGCGCGACCCCACGACGTCATGCCGTAGGGATCCCCCTTGTCGGACGCAGCGGCGTAAAGCGCGTTGGCCTGTGCGCGGTCGACGGCCATTCCGGTTCCGGTCGCATACATGTAGCCTAGCTCGAACACGGCACGTACGTGTCCCTTCTTGGCGGCTTGCTCGATGGCTGTCCTGCCCTCATCGACCTTGCCTGCCGCAAGGAGCGCGCGCCCAAGTTCATAGCGGAAGCGCGCAACGTCGGGATAAGCCTTCACGGCGGTCTCGCAAAGCTCTACCGCGCTGGCGCCAATTTCGTTCGGCAGCAGGCCGGGGACGACGCCTTGCAGGTCCAGAGGTTCGCCGGCAGCCGTATCGCAAGGATCGACTATTGGCGAGAGTTTCATCGTGGCTGGCTTTGATGAGCTGCTGTCCGCCCGAATCTCGAAGCCGACCTCGACCGTGGCTTCGGCGCCGATCTGTGGCTCGTAGCGCAGTCGATCGACCTCTGCGGCCATCAGGCTCGACTGGGGCGACAGGGTTCGATCGGGCAGCGAGAGCGTTCCCGTTGTCGGATATTTCGAAACTTTCAGCGTGACAGCGGGATCTTCGGTCGGGAAGTCAAGCTTCAGGAAGACCGGACCGACGCCCATGGGAACATCGATGTCGCGGTTTTCGATCGCTTCTGCCGCACCGGTGATATGAATGCCACGCTGCAATACCTTCTGCTTCTGCTCGGCCTCGAGCGAGGCCATGATCTGTTTACCCTGTGGGCCTTTGCCGCTCTTGACCCGAAACACCAGAATGCCCTGGGTTTGACCGCCCCAATTGTCATGCGTGGCATAGGCCAGCATATCCACCTCTTCCTGCGCAGCGACACCCTTGGGAACGTCCATCTGCAAGCGCGGGAGGTCCTTGCCCTGAATCGGCACGCCCACCCTGACGGGGTTGCCGTCCAGCATCAGGCGCCCCAGGGCAGGCGGTCTTTCAATGCTCAGGGTGATCGTGCCGCCGTCGATGTCTACCGGTTCGGGCAGACCCAAGCCGACGGGTCCAACACCCGACAGCACGACCTTCTCCAGCACCGGCGGCAGTGCGGGGCGACTGCTGCGGCGCATCAGCACGACTTCGTCAATCAGTGATGAGTTCTCCCAGGGAACTTGGAGGCCGTTTGTAGCTTCCACCACATCGCGGCGTACCGCCGCCATTACGGTGCGGATTTCCTGGTTAGGCGCTAGCGCGCGACGGGAAAACGCCGCCGAAAACGGGCTGAGTTCGCCGGCCCCGTCATACGCCGCCGCCCCGGGTTCGGTGGCAAATGCAATCAGCGTGTTCAGCGAGCTTTTGACCTGGGCGAGCCCGGCGTTACCGGTGGCAATGAGCTGGTCTCTCAGCCAGTAGTTCTTGCGCGGAAACGGATTGTTGCGGCAGGCATCGAGGATGATCACCTGGATCTTCGATTTCGAACGCAATTGTCCCAGCACATCGTTGAGCTTGATGGCCTGGACCTCGATGTCCGCCGCCTCCTTCAAGGAGGCATCGACCGGGATCAGGAAATTTTCGCCGCCGATCTGAAAACCGTGACCGGAATAGTAGACGACCGCAAGGTCGGCGCCGTCAACGGCGGCAAGATAATTGCGGAACTGTTCTTCGAATTGCAGCTTCGTCAGATCGCTTGCGACGAAGACCTCGAATCCTGCCAGTCGAAATGTTTTCGACACGTCCTCGGCATCCTTGACCGGGTTCTTGAGCGCGGGGAATTGTCGGTAGTCCGAATTGCCGATGACAAAAGCGACCCTTCGGTCGGCGCAAGCGTGAAAAGTCGTGAAGCTCGCAAGGAGGAAGGCTGCGACGATTGCGCAAAGTCGGAGCATGGCAACCCCATAAACGCTGTTACCTCGCGACCACAAGAACACCGCATGGGGTAGCCAGGTCCGTTAGAGAGCATGCAATCTGCCGGGACAAAAAAGGGAGAAAAGCCGTCGCGGCAGCGGGCATATTTCTCACTTGATCAAGTGCTAAATTACATCAGAGCCCGCATATCTGCAACGTCTGTCAGACGGCGCCGGCTATCCGATCACTGGTCCGCCTCGTCTGGTTCTGGGGATTTACCATTCTCGATTAGGCCTGATCTCGGTATCAGCCCCTCCTGTCGGGTAGATTGCAGGTCCAAAGTGGGCCGTTTCCACGGCCGGGTCCGGAGTTTCTACGCTGATGCACACGCCTGCTTCCATACCGCTGGGCGATGACAGCTTCGAAGATGTTCTGAGGGCAGAAACATGTCGAATCGTCAATCACCAGCGGCTGGAAACAGCGAGGTTCGGGGTAACACAATGCGGCTGCGCGGCCTGTTGGCTGCGGCCGGTGCTACGACTGCCATGGCGTTCGGATTTGGTAGCCTCGCGCTGACATCCGTTTTTATCAGGCCGCTTGAGGCGGAGTTTGGCTGGTCGCGAGCCGATATTAGCCTTGCCTACACGCTGTCAAGCGTCGGCATGGCCTTGGGCGGGCTGTTCTGGGGCCGGTTGTCCGATCGCCTGAATACCAGAAACCTGCTGTTCATCGGCTCGGCAGGTATGGTGATAGCGCTTGCCGCGATGTCCTTCGCAACTTCGCTCTGGCAGATCTATGCCGCCAATTTCGCGCTGGGCGGGCTCGGCTTTGCCTGTCTTTATGCGCCGGTACTTGCGGTAACCGGGCTCTGGTTCGACCGCCGCCGGGGCCTCGCCGTGGGGACCGTCACAGCAGGAGGAGCCCTAGGTCAAGGCATACTGCCGTACGCCGCGAATGCCTTGATTGATGGCGTCGGCTGCGCTTCGCATATGCGGTGATGGCGGCGGCGACAATGGCTGCGCTGGCGATCCTTCTGCCTGCGGTTCAAAGGCCGCCCCTCGGCGACGTTCTTCCCGTCCCCGTGCGTTTTTCAACAGAGCCAGCTTTCCAAGGTGGCCGGATTTCTCCCGTGGCGCTCCTGTCTGCGGCAGCCTTTCTCTGCTGCGCCTGCATGGGGGTCCCGCTGATGCACCTCACGAGCTTCGTCACGGCCGTGTGCGGATCTTCGGATGTCGGATCGCTCAGCCTGTTGATCGCGATGCTGTTCGGCGCCGCCGGGCGGATCGCATTCGGGCTCCTCGCCGACCGGGCAGGCAACCTTGCTGCCTATGCACTGGCATCTTTCATTCAGACGGCATGCGTTGCGATTTTTCCCGCGCTAGACCAGCAGCTGAGCCTCTTGGTGCTGTCGGCAGTCTTCGGTTTTGGTTTTGCTGGAAACATGACCTGCCTGATCCTCTGCGTACGCCAGTTTGTGCCAGCCGAACGCTTTGGCCAGTCACTCGGCACTGTCATGCTGATCGCCTGGGTAGGCATGGGCATGGCCGGCTATTTCGGCGGCTTCGTCTATGACCACTTCGGCAGCTATAGGCCCGCTTTCCTAATTGCATCTGCCGCGGGCGCAGCCAATCTGGCCGTGCTGGCTGTATTGGCGTCGTTCGGTGCGAGAGCGCTGGCCCCATGCGGCGGCGGACTTCCAGATCCTGCAGTGGGCCACTGATTCAAGCGTTGGAATCGCTGAATTCCACGTTGGGTCAAACGCTGCAAACCTCGGCTTTCCTGCCAATTTCAGAGATCAAAGGGACGGAATGCCGCCGTCGCTAAACAAGGACCAACTGAGATGAGCCCAATCCACGACAGCATTCTCGACACGATCGGTGACACGCCGGTCGTGCGCCTTTCGCGCATAAACAACGGCGCCGCCTCGCTCTATGCCAAGATCGAAGCGTTCAATCCTGGCGGATCGGTCAAGGACCGTTTTGCCGCCGCCGTCATCCAACAAGCGGAGCGTTCTGGATTACTTCGACCTGGCCAGACCGTGATCGAGGCGACGAGTGGCAACACAGGCATTGGGCTCGCCATGGTTTGCGCCACGAAACGCTATCCTCTTGTTATCGTCATGCCGGAAAACGCCAGCCTCGAACGCCGCAAGCTCATGCGTTTCTTCGGTGCCAAGGTCGTGTTGACACCTGCCGTCGAGCGTGGCAGCGGCATGCTGGCCAAGGCGATCGAGCTGGCCGAAACGCACGGCTGGTTCCTCTGCCGGCAATTCGAGACGCCCGTCAACGCCGATATTCATGCCCGCACGACAGCGCTCGAAATTCTCGCGGCTTTTCAGGACCGTCCACTCGATTACTGGGTCACCGGCACAGGGACCGGCGGAACTCTTGCCGGTGTGGCGCGAGTGCTCAAGCGCGAGCGGCCGCAAACGCGAATCATCGTGTGCGAGCCCGATAATTCGGCACTGCTGTCGAGCGGCATTCCCCAAAGCTTTGACGACCACGGACTGCCGACACGAGCGCACACCCGCTTCCGGCCACACCCGATGCAGGGGTGGAGCCCAGATTTCATTCCGCAAATTGTAGGCAATGCCATGGCCGACAACCTTGTGGACGAGATCCTGCCCGTTTCAGGTGCCAGCGCCCTAGAAGTCGCACGCCGGCTTGCGAAGGAAGAGGGAATATTGGCGGGCATCTCCGGCGGAGCAACCTTGAGCGGGGCACTGGAAATCGCTCGGCGCGCCGGCCCGGACCAGAGCGTGCTCTGCATGTTGCCTGACACAGGCGAGCGGTATCTCAGCACGATCCTGTTCGATCATATCAGCGACGAAATGTCGGAGGCCGAGGAGGCGATCTCTCACTCTACACCCGGCTACCGCTTCGACCGGCCGCCATCCTTCGCGCTGTCATCGGCGCCCGCGAACGACATCCAAATCGATCCGTTGGCGCATGAGTTTATTGATGAGGCGATCAATGATTTGGAGCACCCGGTAGTCATGTTCGCTCTGACATGGTGCGAATTCTGCTGGACGGTAAGAAAGCTCTTCGATCGTGCCGGAATCGCCTACAAGTCCATCGACATCGATACCCCGGAATTCCAGAAGATCGGCCTGGACGGAGAAATCCGAAAGGCCCTGAGAGCCCGGATTGGCTCGCCTACAATTCCGCAGGTCTTTGTCGGCGGCGAGCATCTCGGTGGCTGCCTAGATACACTTGCAGCATGGCGAGACGGCACGCTCGGCGCCCGGCTGGAGTCTATTGGCGCAAACTACACACCCGGCGCATGTGCAAATCCCGACAGCCTGCTGCCCCGATGGATGCGGGCGGCGGCGTGAGACGCATCGTCGCTACCAACCCAGAACGAGGCAACACGGACGCCATCCGCTTCCGGTTCGGCTTCATGTAGACTTTTCCGTGCCGACCTCCCCGAAGCGAGGAGCAAGTCAGATCGCTCGCGTTTCTGAAACGAACGGTTTCGGCAGCGGCACGAACTTGATACATTCTACCGCTAATTTAGCAGGCGCACTGGGATCGGCAAAGTGTCGCTCGAAATTCGCCTCCTCGGAGATCTGACCGTCCTTCGCCATGGCGAGGTCGTTTCCTTGCCGCGTTCGAAAAAGACGCGGGCGCTGCTGGCCTATCTTGCGCTTGTCGAGCGCCCGCAGCGGCGCGAGCGCCTTTGCGAAATGTTCTGGGAGGTACCGGACGATCCTCGCGGCGCTCTTCGCTGGAGTCTCTCCAAGATACGGCAGGTCGTCGACCTCGGGCAGGGCGAGATCCTGCAAGCCGACCGCAACGCAGTTCGCCTGAACACCAGCCAAATGACGCTGGACATCGCGCCTCTCCGGGGTCTCGGCGCTCGCGACATAGAGGCCCTTGAACGGGAGCAACTGGAGGCCCTCGCCCGAGCGTTTCGCGGACGTTTCCTGGATGACCTTTCATTGCCGCGCTGTCCGGAATTCGAGGCCTGGCGCATTGCGACTGCCGACGAACTACACGTGACGCGTCTGCGCATCCTTCGCGTGCTCGTCGACCGGCTGGCGGATGATTGCCCTGCTCGGGCGCTTCCGTACGCGCATGACCTGCAGGCGCTGGAGCCCGAGGACGGCGCACTTCGAGCCGACATCCGCCGTCTAAGCGAGGCTGCACGGCAGTCCGCCATGGTCCAAAGCAGCGCCACGAGAACGGACACTCAGATCGCTCCCGCGGGTGAGACCGTCACTTCGACGCAGGTTCTGCCTACGCTGGAGATGCAGCTTGCTTCTCCGCCGGAAGTGGTGCTTGCGCAGGAGATCCGCCGGTGCACGACACCCGACGGCGCGCGCCTGGCCTACGCATTGAGTGGTCAAGGTCCCCCTTTGGTGAGGGCCGCCCACTGGATGTCCCATCTCGAGCTCGAATGGGACAGTCCGGTGTGGAAGCATTGGATCGAGGGCCTCTCCGCGCACTACCAGCTGATACGCTACGACCAGCGCGGCAACGGCCTATCAGACCGGTATCCCGCCGACCTTTCCTTTGATGCCATGGTCGCCGACTTGGAGAGCATCATCGATGCCGCTGGTCTGCGCCGCGTATCCCTGCTTGGCATTTCCCAAGGGTGTGCCGTCTCGATCGCGGATGCCGGCAGTCATCCTGAGCGCGTGGCGGGAATGGTGCTGTATGGCGGATTTACCAAGGGCTGGCGCAAACGAGGCAATCAGCGCGAAATAGCGCGTCGCGAAGCCATGGGAGCGCTAATACAGGAGGGCTGGGGCCAAGACGACCCGGTATTCCGCCAGATGTTCACCTCCCTCTTCATTCCGGAAGCAACGCCGGAACAGAAGAATTGGTACAATGAGCTGCAACGCAGTACCGTCTCGCCGGAGATTGCCCATCGAATCTTCGAGGAAGGCGCCGTCATCGATGTGGACGACCTGTTGCCCCGAGTTCGCGTTCCGACCCTGGTGATGCATGCCATTGGGGATGCCGTCATTCCGTTCGATATGGTCAGGCAATCGCTGGGAAAATCCCCGGCGCGCGTTTCGTTGCGCTCGATAGCGCCAATCACGTGCTGCTTGGTCACGAACCAGCGTTCGCAACCTTTGTGGATGAAACGCGTCGTTTTCTTGCGGACCCCGAACAGACGCAGCAACTCGCGGGTCCTCCGGCGTCCTTGGGAATCAACCGCTCTCGGCAGTACATAACCGTGCTTGCCGCGGAAGTGGTCAGTCCCATGCATCTCCTCGAAACAGAAGATCCGGAGGTGGCGATCCGCGAATTCCAGCCCCTCGAGGATCGCTTGATACAGGTCGTGGAGAGCCATGGCGGTACCATCACATCGTCTGCTGACGGGACAATCACGGCAGCATTCGGCCTTGCTCGCGCCACAGAGGATCACGCGTATCTTGCGTGCCGCGCCGCGCTCGCGGCTAAGCTAGCCGTGGAGGAGCTCTCCCACGGCGGCACCCGGTTGAGGGCCGGAATAGACACCGGCGAGGTCATCGTGCGGCAACAATGGACGAGCGAAGGCAGCAAGGTTGAACTGGCCGGCGCCGCGCCGCGTGCAGCCAACCGGCTGATGCGTGCCTTGCACCGTGCGACGATCGCCGCAACGGCCCGGGCGCGCGCAGCCGCCGGAGGCTATGTGCAGATGCACCGCTTAGCGCATTCGGAGCATCCGCAACTTGGCCGTGACGAACGTATTTACGAATTGTTGGGCGAGAACCACGCTCTGTCGCGCTGGCACCTGAGGGCCAACCGCGGCCTTACCGGATTGGTGGCGCGCGAGCTTGAGCTCAAAATGCTTCTTGCAACTTGGCGCCGGGTCAGGGAGGGCCACGGCCAGATCATTGGCATCGTCGCCGATCCCGGCATGGGCAAGTCGAGACTTGCCCACGAATTTCTCTCCCTCGACGAGGTTGCTGGTTTTACTGTCCTTGAATGCGGCGGTCTGGAGTTTGATTCATCGGTCGCTCTAGGCACTGTAAAGAAGCTGTTGCTCTCGGCTTGTGGCATTCGCGGCGAGGACGGCTTGGCGGACGCCCAGCGCCTGTTTGCCCTTAAGCAGGCGGAACTGGACCTGGATCCACGTCATGCGGCGCCGCTTTCATTCCTCGCGGACCTGCCGGTCAACGATTCTGCGTGGCTGCATCTCGATGCGCGGGAGCGGACCTCACGGGTATCCGAGGCGATGAGCGCTTTTCTGGTTGCCTTGAGCCGAGCCTCGCCCGTCGCCATGCTTATAGAGGATCTGCACTGGATCGATGCTGAGAGCGAGGCCGTGGTCAACAGGCTGGTCGAAGTGATGGGCGCCAACCGCATCATGCTTCTCGCCACCTATAGGCCGCAGTACCGGCATGAATGGAACCGCCGCGGCTATTTTCAGCAGATGAGGCTGGAGCGGTTCGCGCGGGACGAGATGGACCAGTTCCTCACCGAATTACTGGGATCCGATCCCAGCCTGGGTGAACTGCGGAAAACACTTGCCGAGCGGGCCGAGGGCACACCGCTCTTTCTGGAAGAAATGGTGCGCGGACTGGTTGCGGACGGTGCACTTGTCGGCCATTCGGGCCGCTACGAGCTCAAGACGCCGGTGGACTCCATCACCATCCCCTCGACGGTTCAGTCGCTCATCGCCGCACGTATCCAGCAGCTGGGTGACTCGGAAAGGCAGGTACTCCAAGTCGCTTCGGTTATCGGTAAGAATGTTCCATATCCGCTGCTGAGCGCGCTCTCGCCGCTGCCGGATGCCGAACTGGAATCATGCCTGGCCAAACTGCAGAGTCTGGAATTCCTGTTCGAGGTCCAGAGCTATCCTAACGTGGAATATACGTTCAAGCACGCCTTGACGCTCAAGGTGGCCTACGAATCCCTGCTGGCGGAGGACCGAAAAAGGCTGCATCGGGGTGCACTGCTTGCGATGGACACGCTCTATGCCGGATCGCTGAACCATCACGTCGAGGAAATGGCGGAGCACGCGCTTCGTGCCGAGGCGTGGGAACCTGCCGCGGACTATCTGCTGCAAGCGGCGGGTCGGGCTGAGGAACGCTCGGCCTATTCCGCCGCCGTCCAGTTCCTAGAACGCGCCCGCAAGGCAGTCGCCGCGTTGCCGCGAAATCCGAAAACTCTCGCCCAAGCAATAGCCCTGCGGGTGCGGATGCGGCCTGCCTACGGCGCCCTGGGTGCCTATCGGAAGGCGCTGCCGCAGCTGTTGGAAGCGCGCGAACTGGCCATGGAACTGGGCGATCCGCAACTCATCTCCGAGGTGCTGCTCCATTTGAGCTATCTCAACAGCTCCCATGGCCGCTACGAGGAGGCGCTGGAACCGGCCGACACACTCAAGCGCGGCGCCACGGCAAATGGCGTGCAGCGCTGCATAAGCGAGTCGGATCTGGCCGCCTCACAGGCGCTTCTGATCCGCAGCGAGGCGCGGCAGGTGCTCGAGCGGCTTGTTCCGCATGAGGAGAGGTTCACCAAAGCTTGGCGTCTGGAGCGTTTCGGACAGCTCGGTGCGCGAGCGGTTTGGTACCTGGGGCATCGCGCGCAGGCCGAAGCGCGCCTTGGCCGTTTCGACGATGCGGAGCGTTCGCTTGCCGAACTCCAGAAGGTCGCGGCCGAAGTGGCGCGCCCGATCGACAGCTGCGCTGCCGCCTATTTCACCGGTGTGGTGGGTGTCCTGCGCGGGCCCGAGCCGGAGCTTGTCGAGGCGTTGCAGTTGTGGTCCTCCGAAGCTGCGACCAGCGCATCAATCCTTCTGCGGCCATGGCTGTTGACGATGCTTGGGCACGCGGAATTCCTGCTCGGCCGCAACTACGACGCGGGCGCCACCTTGGAAATGGCGGTGACCGAGGCTGAGCGGCTCGATCTTGCCCAGTTCGAATGTCACGCGCGCGCGGTGCTCGCATGCGTGCGTGCGCGCCTGTGTGAGCCGGAAGCTGCGGCCAATCTGGGCCATGCGCTCGAGCTTGCACGGGGACGTGGCGATCCGTGGAGCGAGATCATCGTACTGCGCGGTATTGCCGAGCTGAAACCTCCCAGATCAGCCATTAGCTGGCTCGAACAGGCCTGCAATCTTGCCAGGCGGGTTGAATTGCGGCCGGAGCTTGCCCGCTCCTTGTTGGCTCTCGGCCTCGCGAAGCGTCGCGGTAAAATTGCTAGCGCGGATGCCGCTCTCGCGGAAGCGGGCAGGCTCTACTCAGAAATGCAGATGCGCGAGGATTTTTCCGACACAGAGGTCCCGGCCGGAAAAATCGCGCACGATCGCATAGCCGCTACGGTGTGATCCCCCGCACCCAAGGATCTGCTTCGAAGGTTTGCGCTGCCCTTAGGGCAAGCAAGTCGCGGTCACGCGGCTCGCGATCGTGCGGTGTCGTGCAACAATATCCCACGGACCAAACGATCCGCCACCAGATTTGCGTGGGTCAGCGGCCCCATATGTCCGGCGCCAGGAACAATCGCCCCGATCGCAGTCGGAACACGGGAAACGAGTTCCCGGGCGATGAGCTGCGTTGGAACTGGCGCAAATTCGCCACGCAATACCAGGACCGGAAAGCCAAACCGGGCATATTCGCTTGCTGGCGTCGATTCATGGATCAATGCCTGGAAGTCCAGGCTGGCCTTCGGCAGAAACCGCACAAGCGCCACCTGCAGTTCCGGCTTCATCGCAGCGAATGCGCCGTCCCCACCCCAGTAGTCGATAAAACGAGCTGTCGCGGTCTGGTAACGGCCGTTGATCAAGCCGTCTTGAACGGCGCCTGCGATCCCCAAGATCTCACCCAATGCCTCGTGCCCCTCCGATTCCAGCTCGCGCAGCAGGTGAAAGGCAGAGGGCTCATAAAGCGAGAGGCTGGCTATTCGATGTGGACGCTTCGCAGCTATATGCAGCGCCAATCCACCGCCATAGGAATGGCCAACAAGATGCACAAGTCCCTCATGGCGATCGATCATTTCTATGATGGCAGCGGCTTCGTCAGCCAAACGGAAAGCGGCGGAACCAGTCCAGGTTCCGCCGCCCGGCGCGCCGATCAGATCGGGTGCGCTGAACCGGAACGTGTCGTCGAGCCGCTCCAACAATGCGCGCCATTGTCGTCCGCTGCCGCCCGAACAGTGCAGGGCGATTACAAGCGGTGCGTTGCACGCCTCATGCGAGACATTGAACGTCGATGCGGCGGTCACCGAGCCCCGCCCTCCTCCTCCTTCGAAGGACGCATCCGACGGCTGGTATCACGCCTGCCAAACGAGGTGATCGAGTTGATCTCGAAGCGGGTGACGCCGACGTCGCGCAAGATGTAGTCTGGCAACTCGTAAAGCTGCCGACGATCCCCGTGGATGCGAATGAAACGCCAGACTGCGGCCAACATTGTTCCGCCGGCCCCGCGCAAACCTCGCGTTGTGGTGAGGGACCCGGATGGATTTACCATTGCACTCATTGTTTTCTCCATTGGTTGCGGGCCGCTGACTGCGGCGCCAGTGGGGACCTTTGTCGGGGTCGGCCGTGTGCCTCATCGTTGAAGGCAGCATGGATTTTTGCCGCGCCAGCGTTGTATTGGGCGGTCAGGCCGCGGCTCGGTGCGGAGCGGCGAGAAACATTGCCAGGTGCGCCGTCAGCGCCTCGGCATCGCGGCCGACACCGTCAAGGAAGCTGGAGCTTCGATGACGCATGAAATTGAGGCCGAGCACGTAAAGACCCGGATACGGGCAGACGCCGCCATCGTTCAGGATTTCGCCCTGGGCGTCGAAAACATCCAGCTTCAGCCATGGGTATTCCCGGCGATAGCCGGTGGCCCATACGACGGTCTCGATACCCTGGTCGATGAGGTCGATTTCGGTCGGCTCGGCGTTCAGAATCAGGTTCGGAATGGGAAGCGGATCGATTGGGCAGCGGCCCTCGCCGACGGCCGCGCGGTCGATCTTGGCCAGCACCCGCCTCAGCCTGCGTTCCGCCGCCGTGGTCGTGTCGGCGAGATCGCCGTTGAACCGAATGCGTGTGTCGCCAGCGGCAGCCGCTCGACCGACAAGACGAACGCCTTGCCCCCCGAGACCGGCAAGGTCGAGCGTCCTGCGTTCGGGTGTGCCTATCAGCTGTAGCGAGGGCTGCCGTCTTGCTGCATCAAGATCCGGAACTTCAGCGACAGGCTTGGCAAGCATTCCCAGCCGGTCGAGCCACCACATGATGTCGTGCCCGCGGTAAAGCCTCGGTAGGCGTGTATGACTGCCGACCGACAGGGTCACTGGGCGCCCGGAGCGATTGATCTCTTCCGCAAGTTGTATGCCGGTCGCCGAGGCCCCGGCCACGAGAACGCCACCCTGAGGCAGTTGCTGAGGATTGCGATAGCCCCGCGGCACGATCTGCCTGATACGGGGGGAGATCTGCCTCGCTATTGACGGAATGCGTGGCCTGTCGCTGTATCCGGTCGCGACCACGATCGCACGCACGCTCCATTGGCCGCGATTGGTCAGCAGCCGGAAGCCTCTGTCGATCCTTTTGGTCGAGAGCACCTCCACACCGTCCTCTATCGGTGAAGTTGTCGAGCGCGCGTAATTCTCCAGGAATGCGACGGTCTCGGCCGTTGTCATGAAGCCATCGGGGTCGGCACCGCGATAGCCGCCGCCGGGCAGGCGCGTCATCCAGTTGGGCGTGAGCAGGCGAAGGGAATCCCACCGTTCACTGCGCCAGCGCTCAGCGATCCGGCCGCGCTCCAGCACGACATGGTCGATGCCGCTTTCGCTTAGACAATGGCTCATGGCGAGACCCGCCTGTCCGGCGCCGATGACGGCCACATCTGTGCGCTGCATGGAATCTGCACCCTTATATGGCGGGGACACCAGATCGCCGGCGGCATCCCTTCCTGGACGAAGCCGGCGATGTTGCTTCGATCAGAGATCAGCCTTTCACGGCAACCGAGATCGGCACGCCGTTGGTCAGTACGTCGAACACCGCGGAACGGGCACGCGACTGCATCACGATCTCCTCGAGCTTCTCGGCAGGAGCATCGCCCTTGATTTTGAAGGAGATACGGATGCCTTGATAGCCGTTGCGGACTTCATTTGAGATGCCGAGGATGCCGCGAAGGTCGATGTCGCCTTCCACTGTCGCTTCCACCTGATGAAGCGTCACCCCACGCACGGCCGCAATGTTCGCGATACCGGCTGTAAGGCATGAAGCAAGCGCGTGGAGAAGATATTCGACCGGCGTCGGGCCGTTGTCGGCGCCGCACAGGACCGCTGGATGGTCGCTATCAGCCTGGTAGGCCATCACGTGGGACTGCTCGACGCCGGCTCCGAAGAAGTTGGTCATCGTGCTGCTGCTGTGGGTGCCTGCAATCCACCGGCTTTTGGCACGGAACTGGAACTTGGCAAGCTCCGGCTGGCCCGCGACGGCGTTGATGGTGGCCAGAAGGGTGGGCGTATCAACGCCGTTCCTCGGCTCCCGCGGCGCCTTCTTCATGGAAGCCTTTTCCATGACCATTGTATCGTCCTGCATGTCATTCACTCCTGAGTTCGGATTTTGCGCGACCGGGATAGCCCCGCACGGCCAAACCTCGGCCGTCAGCGTTTGATGTGCAGTTGGAACGACAGTGGGAATCGAGAGGTTTTTTGCACCAGCCAGTCGTGAACAGCGCCAGATCCGCGATCCAGCGAAACGACGGGCCTTCAAACGCTTGTTTCCCGCAAAGCTGCGATCACCAGCAAGCGCTGAGAAGGCGTGCCAACCGAAACCGCAGGAGATCGGACCATGTCTCGTTCATTTGGGATAGAGACCCGGCCGTGCTCAACCGGTTGGGCAGTCATCGTTCGCGGACCAAACAAGGCTGAGGTGCCTGCCACATTGCGAAGATCCACACGTATGCGGGCACCTTAAATCGCCCCGATCAATGTGGACGCAACGGCGCCCTTTAAACTGATACGTGTTACTCTGGAAGTCCCGCCCTACGAAGGCCCTCGGTATACCTATTCCGATCGTCCAATCGCCGGAACGGCGGCAATACGTCGGCAAGATTCGAAAGCCGCAGCGCCGGGTCGAACGCGCATAGCGGGCGATCATTTCCCTGGCTTCCGCGAGCCGCCCCGCCCAGGCATGGCCCGCCGCCACTACGCGCATCGCGCTCGCGTAGTTTGGTTGGTGCCGCAACGACCTTCCAGCCCACGCGACGGCATCGCCGTAGCGGCCAGCACAGAAATGAGCGAGCCCAGTGTTGAACTGCCAAGCGAACAGGCGCGGATCAAATGGGCTCAGCCGCATCGCAAGCGCGGCGTGTTCGACGGCTCTGTCTGGCTCGCCCAAGCAAACCTTCACCCAGCTGTTGAGGCCCAAGGCAGCTGCCAAGTTCGGGTTGAGAGCGAGCGCGCGATCGAGGCAAGCTGCGCTCTCATCGAGGTCACCACTTACATAGCCGAGGACGTACCCACCGTGGGAGAGCGCGACCGCATCGTCCCTCCCAAATTTCAACCGCTTTCCTGGCTAGTTGCCATTGGGGGAGTAACGTCCCCTCCTCTTTTGCAGCAGCCAGGAATGCCTTGCGGGCCTCCTCAGCTTCCATCTCGTCGAATATACGGCCATGCAAACGCGCACCGCGAGGTCCCACCCAGGGCCACGCTTCGTCCACTTCACCAGCTCCTCGCCGGCTGTCTTGGCGTTGTCGACGTTGCGGATGATCCGGGACGCTCGGTTTTTGACGGGGGCCGGAGGGCTGAACCAGTGACGAGACGTGAGGGGCCTTAGGGGCGGCTAGCGAGTTTCCTCTCCACTAGCCCGCTAGCGATGAGATGGTTAACCTTTTGTTAGCCATGTGTGGGACCGTGATGGGACTGTTTCCAAACGTTCGTCGACCGTTGTCTTGGCGGTCGGTACGAAGCCGTTATGCATCATCTTCCAGTATTTGTCGCCCTGGCCATTTCGCTTGTCGTGGGTTTAGCCGTGGCGATGGGTTTAACATGAACGCCAACACGCTCCCAAGCGAGGCTATTCGTGGTGGTGGAACGCAACTGACAGTCCGAAGGCCGGGGCCGCACCGACTATAAGGTAGACCAGCTTATCGTCAGTAACCAGCAGATGCGGAGCGCCCCAGCGCACCGGCGGCCTCCCCGCTCGCAATCCAAATAGACGTCTTTCAGCTGTTTGATTGGCATGTCAGCGTAAGCGAACGCGAGGTCCTGAGCGTCAGAAGCCGACAATGAAGCCGGACTGATTGCGATCAGCACGGTGCCGAGCGTCACAGGCGCGAGGGACTTAACAACTGACATGATCATTTTGAGATCCTCCCCAGCTCCCGTCGGTCAACATCCAGTCCTTGGGGTCGCAGGTGTAGTGCCGTTCGAAGGTCCCATCCGCCCGCCGCTGCTTGTCGAAGCCTCGATGTAAGGCTCGATCGCGCGCTCGTGGACCAGCCAAAGGGGATCTCGGCCGAGGCGTAGCCACTGCCGGCGGCCAACCGTTTCGGGATCGAGGCCGAAGCGATCCTGGTGCGCTCGATCGTCGTGCCGGCCGCGCCTGCCTCCGCATGACGGATGGCGCGGCTTCGCAAATCGCACATGATTTCGTCACGTGAGATGCCGATGTCGCCAAGGACGTCATCGGGTAAACGGCTCAACTGGTCCGTTGCCGACCAGAGAGCTTTTCGCTCGCGTAACCACCTACATTCGCATGTCCACTGAACATCAACGCTATTCGCTCGAGAACCAGGCGATGGCCATTACGGAGTACGCGGAGCGGCGCGGATACACTATCGTCCAAACCTACGAAGACGCTGGGAAAAGCGGCCTGAGCATAAGAGGTCGCGACGGACTGAAGCAGTTACTAGCCGATGTCGTCACTGGCCAAACGACTTTCTCGGCAATTCTCGTCCTTGACGTCAGCCGCTGGGGCCGCTTTCCGGATACGGACCAATCCGCTCATTACGAGTTTCTCTGTCGTGATGCAGGCGTCGCGGTGGAATATTGCGGCGAACAATTCGAGAACGACGGCAGCATGGTCTCTGCGATCCAAGAATATGAAACGGGTGATGGCAAGCGAGTACAGCCGCGAGCTATCCGCAAAGGTCTCCAGAGCGCACCTGCAGCAGGCTCGTCTCGGATTCAGCCAGGGCGGACCTGTGCCCTACGGCGTCAGGCGACTGTTGCTGGATA
>NZ_JAMYSP010000062.1:0-20269 GCF_040322015.1 Mesorhizobium sp. M0208
CGCAAAGCGCGCCAAACTGTTCGCGATGTCCTCGCACACCTGTTCGCGATGTCCCCGGTCCAAACACCCCCTTGAGGGGGAGATGCCCGGCAGGGCAGAGGGGGGCGCGAAGGATCGCCGACGTTCGTTTGGCGGCTCACCCGAGCCTGGCGTCGAGCGACACCTTGATGGCGCCGAGCGCCTTCGAGACCGGGCATCCGCCCTTGGCTTTTTCGGCTAGTTCCTGGAATTTGGCGGCATCGATGCCCGGTACCTTGCCGATCAGCGTGATCGCGCTGCCGGTGATACCGGTGCCGGGGACCAGTGTCACCACGGCCTTGGCGTCGAGCTCGGTAGCCGGAGTGCCGTTCTCGGCAAGAAGATGCGAAAGTTGCATGGCAAAGCAGCCGGCATGGGCGGCGGCGATCAGCTCTTCCGGGTTGGTGCCGGATTTGCCGCTCTCGTCCTCGAAACGCATCTTGGCAGAATAGGGCGTGCCTTTCAGCGTCCCGCTCTGGGTATCGAGCGTGCCTTTGCCTTCCTTGAAACTGCCTTTCCAAACGGCGTTGGCGGTGCGGTCCATCAATTCCTCCTTGATTGTCGTGATTGAGCCCGTAGTCGGCGTCCGGTCGACTATAGCGCGCGCCGGAGCGAAGGCCACCCACGCTTTCGTATCGGCGGCAGCGTGACACACCATGTTCGAGCGAAAAAAATTCGAAAAAATACGCGTGCAAAAATGTCGACTTCCATCTGTCCCGGCCGTCCTGCGGGCGGCCATGGAATTGGTGGCCGGATGGAGGACCACATGAACAATCTGTTTTCTGCTCACTGGACAAGCACCAGCCACATGGCCGGTGAACAACAAGCCGACTGGTCGCGCCTGCGGCCTTCCGGCTTCGGCCGACTGCTTGCGGCGATTGCCATCATCGGCATTACGGTGTCCTTTCTGGATTATGCTGCGGGGCTCGACTATGCCGCGGCCAAAGGCCCGGCCAATGTTTCCGTAGCCTCGTCCTACGGTCCAACCCAGGAATGGAGGTAAAGATGAGATACGTTTGCCTGGTCTATGGTGAAGAAAAAGATCTCTACGCAATGACGCCTGCGAGGCTGGCCAAGCTCGACGCCGATTCGCTGGCCTATGACAGGTCGGTGGCGCAAAGCGGCCGCCTGATCATCGCGCAGGCGCTGCAATCGGTGAAGACATCGAAGACCGTGCGCCGGCGCCAGGGCAAGCGGCTGGTCACTGACGGCCCCTTCGCCGAGACCAAGGAGCAGCTGCTCGGTTTCGTCATGATCGAGGCCGGGGATCTCGACGAGGCGCTGGAGATCGCCGGCGGAATCCCGCTGGCCGAAATCGGCACGATCGAGGTGCGGGCGATCTACAACGTACCGGGGTCGTAGGGATGTCCCGATAAGATCCTTGGCAAAGTGATGGCGGCCGATGACTGGCGCAGGCTTTCGTTTTCTTCGATCGATGCAACTTTTGCGTGTTGAAGCGAAGCAATACTTCTTCTATCGTCGCCCGAGATTGGGGATCTTGGGGTATGCATATATTGATTGCTGCAATCGGCCTGCTGGGGGCAGCGGCGTTCTGGTGGTACCGGCTGAAGATCATGAACGACGCGGCGCGTGAGGTTGCCGACGTCGTTGGCCGCGTCCAGGGCAATATTCGCCGCAAGAAGCTGCGCACGCAGGCGGCGCTCTCGCCGCTGACGGCGATCGACGATCCGGTCGTCGCCGCCGCGACGCTGATCACCGCGATTGTTTCCGAGCATGGTCCTGTGCTGCCGCAACGCGAAGCCGCCATTCGATCGGTGATCTCGGAGATCGCCGACAAAAAGCAGACCGATGAAGCCGTGATCTACGCCAAATGGGCGGCATCGCAAATCGACGACGCCACGGTCGTCATCGACAAGCTGGCACCGTTC
This sequence comes from Mesorhizobium sp. M0208, assembly GCF_040322015.1. NCBI lineage: Bacteria > Pseudomonadati > Pseudomonadota > Alphaproteobacteria > Hyphomicrobiales > Phyllobacteriaceae > Mesorhizobium > Mesorhizobium sp. M0208. Next base: position 1,908 of record NZ_JAMYSP010000062.1, read on the forward strand.
CTGCGCGAACGGCTCGACGCAGCTGAAAGGAACGATCTGCTGCGAATGGTCAGCCGTGCGGCGGAAGCTGGTGGACAAAACCTGCCGATTCCCGACCAGCGCATGCTCCGGCTGCGCCAGAAGCTAGGCTTTGAGGTCAACTGACCGAACGCCAGTAAAACGCGCGCGCTTGCCGGGCCTAGATCGCCTCGCCCTTCAACAGTTTCGGCGTGTCGCCGGACAGACCCGACGCCTGGCGGATGAAGAACCCCTTCAGCCGCGGCATGCGCTCGACAAGGCCGAGGCCGATGTCGCGCAAAGTGCGCAGCGGGCCGAAATCGTTGGAAAACAGCCGGTTCAGCACATCGGTGGTGATGCCCATCTGCACCGTGTCGAAACGCCGCCATTGCTGGTAGCGCTCAAGCACGTCCAGCGCGCCGATGTCCTGGCCGAGCCGGTCGGCCTCGACCACCACTTCGGCTAGCGCCGCCACGTCCTTGAAGCCGAGATTCAGACCCTGGCCGGCGATCGGGTGGATGCCGTGGGCGGCGTCGCCGGCCAAGGCGATGCGCGGCGCGACGAAGGCGCGCGCAATGATCAGCCCAAGCGGCCAGGCACGCGGCTTGTCGGCGATATGGATTTCGCCGAGTTTCAGGCCAAAGCGCTGCTCGAGCTCATATTCCAGGACCAGGGTGTCGCCACTGACCAGCTTGTCGGCATCGTGCGACCGTTCGACCCAGACGATCGACGAGCGGTTGGTGCCGTCCTTGCCCGGCTTGAGCGGCAGCGTGGCAAACGGGCCTGCGGGAAGGAAATGCTCTTCGGCGCGGCCGTTGTGCGGCCGCTCATGCGCCACCGTGCAGACGATGCCGGACTGGCCATACTCCCATTTCACCGTCTTGATGCCGGCCATGTCGCGCAGCTTCGAGTTGACGCCGTCGGCGGCGACCAGCAGCCGCGCCTTCAGCGTCGCGCCGTCGGCAAGATGCATGGTTATGCCGGCGCCGTTGATGTCGAAGGCGCTGACGGCGACGCCTTCGATGATGCCGATGCCGAGTTGTTCGGCGCGCCGGCGCAAGGCGCCGTTCAAATCCTTGTTGGCGACCATATGCGCAAAGGGTTCGCCGGGCGCGACCTCGCCATCGAAAGTGAGGAACACCGGGCGGACCGGATCGGATGTGCGCGAATCAGTGACGATCATTTCGGTGATCGCCTGCGCCTCCGGCGCGATCTCGTTCCAGACGCCGAGCTGGTCGAGCATGCGGCACGCGGCGGCGGCAATCGCCGAGGCGCGGCCGTCCTTCCGCCAGACCCCGGCGGGTGCTGCATCGACGACGGCAACGGCAAGGCTCGGCCGCGCCTGCTTCAGCGATACGGCGGCGGCCAGGCCGACATAGCCGGCGCCGGCGACAAGAACGTCGAGCGAATTCTTGCTGTCCACCATCGCAATTCCTTTCGCAGCCTGACCGTCGCCGGGCTTTCCGCCCTTGACTGCCCGCTGTTCCTGTCGGAAACCGCCATGGTAATTTTGCGGCGAGGTCAAGATGACGGCAGCCATGGACGAGCTTCTCGGCATTCTCGACCTCGAGCAGCTGGAACACAACCTGTATCGTGGTCGCAGCCCCAAGCTCGACTGGCAGCGCATCTTCGGCGGCCAGACCATCGCCCAGGCGCTGGTCGCCGCGCAGCGAACGGTCGAGCCCGAGCGCCATGTGCACTCGCTGCATGGCTATTTCATGCGGCCGGGCGACACCAAGGTGCCGATCATCTACGAGGTCGACCGCATCCGCGACGGCGGCTCCTTCACCACGCGCCGCGTCGTCGCGATCCAGCACGGCCAGGCGATCTTTTCGCTGGAAGCCTCGTTCCAGCAGGATGAGGTCGGCCTGGAACATCAGGTGCCGATGCCGCAGGACGTGCCGGCGCCCGACACGTTGCTGTCGCAACGTGAGTTGCTGGGCAAGTTCGGCGAAGCGGTGCCCGAGGGCATCAAGCGCTATTGGGAGCGCGACCGGCCGATCGAGATGAAGCCGGTAATGCTGAAGCATTATACCAGCCGGGAAAAGCTCGAGCCGAAGCAGAACATCTGGATCCGCACCACCGGCCCGGTGCCGGCCGACCGCGCCACGCAGGCGGCCGTGCTCGCTTACCTCTCCGACATGACTCTGCTCGACACCTCGACCTTTGCCCATGGCCGCGCCATTTTCGATCGCGATATCCAGGCAGCCAGCCTCGACCATGCCATGTGGTTCCACCGCAGCCACCCGCTCGACGACTGGATGCTGTACACGCAAGACAGCCCGTCGACGCAAGGATCGCGCGGTTTTACCCGCGGCTCGCTGTTTGCCCGCGACGGCACGTTGATCGCATCGGTTGCCCAAGAAGGACTCATCCGGCTGAAGCGACCGCCTGCGGAGTAGGCATTTTTCGAAATTTGCCTATTTTTTAATCATATGCACTGCCGCGACTGTGAACAGGCAGTCGGCAAACCTTCCCGATTTCGTTGTTTAACAACAGCTTAACACCCTGCTTCGGCAATTGGCACGGAGCTTGAATCCTAGCGGGCACTCTCCGGCTCTCATGGGGATCGGCGAAGTCGTGCAAAACGCGGGGACCCGCAACAGCAAAGGGTGAAACCTTATGAAGATCGTGATGGCAATCATAAAGCCGTTCAAGCTCGACGAGGTGCGCGAGGCGCTCACCGCGGTCGGCATCCAGGGCCTGACCGTCACCGAAGTAAAAGGCTACGGACGCCAGAAGGGGCACACGGAAATCTATCGCGGGGCGGAATACGCGGTCAGCTTCCTGCCGAAGATCAAGATCGAAGTCGCGGTCGCCGTCGACATGGTCGACAGGGCGGTCGAAGCCATCACCGCGGCGGCCAAGACCGGCCAGATCGGCGACGGCAAGATCTTCGTTTTCGGCATCGACCAGGCGGTGCGCATTCGCACCGGCGAAACAGACACCGACGCGCTTTGAGCCGCCGATACGTATTCCAATGGAGAGTTCAATGAATATTCCTTCCACCTTGAAGATAACGGGACGCGCGGCCGTTTTGGGCTCGCTCGCTCTCGCTGCACTGGGCACGGTTGCTGCGTTCGCGCAGGAAGCGGCACCGGCAGCACCGGCTGCCCCAGCGCCCGCGCTCGACACCGGCAACACCGCCTGGATGCTGACCTCGACGGCGCTGGTGCTGATGATGACCATACCGGGCCTGGCGCTGTTTTATGGCGGCATGGTGCGCAAGAAGAACGTGCTCGCCACGATCATGCAGAGCTTTGCCATCACCTGCCTGGTGACGGTGCTGTGGTTCATGTTCGGCTATTCGCTGGCCTTCTCGGATGGTGGCGGCATGAATGCCTATCTCGGCGGCTTCTCGAAGTTCTTCCACAACGGCATCACCACCTCGTCGCTGTGGCTGCCGGGCGTGGCGAACATCCCTGAGTTCGTCTTCTCGATGTTCCAGATGACCTTCGCCATCATCACACCGGCGCTGATTGCCGGCGCCTTCGCCGAACGCATGAAGTTCTCGGCGCTGCTCATCTTCATGGGGGCGTGGCTGCTGGTGGTCTATGCCCCGATCGCGCACTGGGTGTGGGGCGGCGGCTTCCTCGGCACAGCCGGCGTTCTCGATTTCGCCGGCGGCACGGTCGTTCACATCAATGCCGGTGTTGCCGGCCTGGTCTGCGCGCTGGTTCTCGGCAAGCGTGAAGGCTACGGCACAACCAACATGGCGCCGCACAACCTGGTCTACTCCGTAATCGGTGCTTCGCTGCTGTGGGTCGGCTGGTTCGGCTTTAACGCCGGTTCGGAACTGGCCGCCGACGGCCTTGCCGGTGCCGCGATGCTGAACACCCAGGTTGCCGCTGCCGCTGCGGCGCTCGCCTGGATGTTCGCCGAATGGATCGTCGCCAAGAAGCCGAGCGTTCTCGGGATCATCTCGGGCGCCGTCGCTGGCCTGGTCGCGGTGACGCCGGCTTCCGGCTTCGTCAACCCGACCGGCGCCTTCATCGTCGGCATCGTCGCGGGCGTGCTGTGCTACGTCTCGGCCGTCAAGCTCAAGCACGCGTTCGGCTATGACGACTCGCTCGATGCATTCGGCGTGCACGGCATCGGCGGTATCATCGGTGCATTGCTGACCGGCGTGCTCGCCGATCCGGCGATCAACAGCCTCGGCTCGGGCGCCTCTGTCGGCAAGCAGCTCTACGGTATCGTCTTCACCATCCTGTGGACGGCGATCGCGAGCTTCGTGATCCTCTACATCGTCAAGGCGCTGGTCGGCCTGCGTCCTTCCACCCAGGAAGAGGTCGAAGGCCTCGACATCAGCCAGCACGGCGAAGTGGTGGCGTAAAGGCATTGGCGGGCATCGGCGTTTTGCCGGTGCCGGGAAGATCCCGTCGTGACGCTCCCGAAAGGACTCACGCCTTGAGGCCCGGAAACCTTCCGGGCCTCTTTTTTGCGCGCGGATGGCCGTGATGGCTCGATCGCGGTCGCTTGATCAAGGTGCTCGATCCGCCGGCGGCGTGAAACATCGGCCGCAGCGGCTCCGAACTGTGGTGGCGGTGGCCCGTTCCGGTGACGCAGAATGCCCATGGTTAATGCGCCCTTAACCTTCCCGCCGCTAGTCTGACAGCCGAATCTGCCGTGTTGCGCGTCCGCGCCCCGGCCGGGCAACGACAGACGAGGAAGAGCATGCGTTCAGGGGCTTCAGCACCGCTTGCGCTGGCCGATACCGGGCACGGCATCCGGGCGTTCGCGAGGCGCCAGGTCGGGCGGCTGGTCGGTGCCGGGCTGTTTGCTCTGGTTGGCTTCGGCGTCGCCGCCCTTGCCACCTGGAACGTCGCCGATCCGAGCTTTTCGCATGCCACTGATAATACCGTCACCAATGCAATGGGTTATGCGGGCGCCGTCTTTTCCGACATCGCCATGCAGTTCTTCGGACTTGCGGCGGTTGCGGCGTTGGTGCCGGCGGTGATCTGGGGGTTTCTGCTGTTTACCGCGCGCGGCGTCGACAGGCTGCCGAAACGGGCGCTCGCCTGGTTCGGGTTTTCGCTGCTTGGCGCGGCAATCGCCGGCTGCGTGGTGCCGCCCAAGACCTGGCCGCTGCCGACCGGCCTCGGCGGCGTATTCGGCGATATGGTGCTCAATATCCCAGGCCTCATCATCGGCGGCTATCCGACCGGCCTCGTCGCCAGCGTGCTCGCCGTGCTCCTGGCAGCCCCGGCGCTGTGGGTATTCTTGTATGGCTCGGCGCTGATTTCGCGCAAGAACGGCTTTGCCGTCCTCGAACAGCCTGCCGTGCCCGATCCGCAGGACGACCTGCTTTTCGACAATGACGAGGACGAGGGCGACGAAGGCATATTGGCACTTGGCGCCATCACCCACTGGTGGCTGTCGCTGCGGGCCTATCTGCGCCGCCGCGCCGCGCGCCGGCGCGAGCGCGACGATTTCGAACCGGAGATGGAACCGCGCCCCAGCGCCTGGCGACGGGCGGCCGAACGGGTCGAATCGGCCGAGTTCGCCGAGGCGCGGATGAGCCCGGGCGGGCGCGCCCGCGTCGAGCCGGAATTCTTCGCCGCCATGGTCAACGACCGCAGTGCCTCGATCGACCCCGACGATGCCGACGTCTTCGATAACGACGACAATGACGACATGGATTTCGCGCCCGAGCCGGCCGGCCAGCGCCGCGCCGCGCCGACGGCAAAGGTGCAGAACTTCCGCTCCGACGCGGCGACGCGCGTCGAGGCGCCGGCGCCGCGGCCGGCACCAGGCGCCCGCGTCCAGCGCGAGGCGCAGGCGTCGCTGATCGGCTCGGAGAAATTCGAGATGCCGTCGCTGCATTTCCTGTCGGAACCGAAGAACGTGGTGCGCGACGCAAGCCTGTCCAAGGACGCGCTGGAGCAGAACGCCCGCCTGCTCGAGGGCGTGCTGGAGGATTTCGGCGTCAAGGGCGAAATCATCCATGTGCGTCCGGGTCCGGTCGTCACGCTCTACGAGCTGGAACCCGCGCCGGGCATCAAATCGTCGCGGGTCATCGGCCTGTCCGACGACATCGCCCGCTCGATGAGCGCCATCGCCTGCCGTGTCGCCGTGGTGCCGGGCCGCAATGCCATCGGCATCGAATTGCCGAACGCCAGGCGCGAGACCGTCTATCTGCGCGAGATCATGGCCAGCCGCGATTTCGAGACCACCAAGGCCAAGCTGGCGCTGGCGCTGGGCAAGACCATCAATGGCGAGGCGGTGATCGTCGACATCGCCAAAATGCCGCACGTGCTGGTCGCCGGCACCACCGGCTCGGGCAAGTCCGTCGCCATCAACACCATGATCCTGTCGCTGCTCTATCGGCTGACGCCGCAGGACTGCCGGCTGATCATGATCGATCCAAAGATGCTGGAACTCTCGGTCTATGACGGCATTCCGCATCTTCTGACGCCGGTGGTCACCGATCCGAAGAAGGCGGTGGTGGCGCTGAAATGGACCGTGCGCGAGATGGAGGACCGCTACCGCAAGATGTCGAAGGTGGGCGTGCGCAACATCGACGGTTTCAACGCGCGCGTGCAGCAGGCCGAGAAAAAGGGCGAAAGGATCTCCCGCACCGTGCAGACCGGCTTCGACCGCCAGACCGGCGAAGCGATCTACGAGACGGAGAACCTCGACCTCGAGCCGATGCCCTACATCGTCGTCATCATCGACGAGATGGCCGATTTGATGATGGTCGCCGGCAAGGACATCGAAGGCGCGGTGCAGCGCCTGGCGCAGATGGCGCGCGCCGCCGGCATCCATGTCATTATGGCAACGCAGCGGCCGTCGGTCGACGTCATCACCGGCACCATCAAGGCGAATTTCCCGACCCGTATCTCGTTCCAGGTGACATCGAAGATCGACAGCCGCACCATCCTGGGCGAGCAGGGCGCCGAACAGCTGCTCGGCATGGGCGACATGCTCTACATGGCCGGCGGCGGCCGCATCCAGCGCGTGCACGGTCCCTTCGTCTCCGACGACGAGGTGGAGAAGATCGTCGCGCATCTGAAGCTGCAGGGCGTGCCGGAATATCTCGACGCTATCACCGAGGACGACGACAAGGATGACGACGAGCCGACGGGCAAAGGCAGTGGCGGCGGAGACGGCGGCAATTTCGAGGATTCCGACGATCCCTACGACCAGGCGGTTGCGGTGGTGCTGCGCGACGGCAAGGCCTCGACCAGCTACATCCAGCGCCGGCTCGGCATCGGCTACAACCGCGCCGCCTCGATCATTGAGAGGATGGAGAAGGAAGGCATTGTCGGCCCGGCCAACCATGCCGGAAAACGCGAAATCCTGGTGCCGACGGAGGACGACAAGTTCTAGAGCGCATCCGCGCCGGCAACTTTGAACCTTTTGGCGCGTTGCAACGATGAGCGCCGTGCGGCCCGCCAAACTTAAGCCCAACTGGGGGGCCAGACCAATATAACGAGCAAGCAATCAGATGATGGTGACCGGCATGAAAAACGCAACTCTCGCCCCAAAAAGGGTTTTTGCCCCAACCCGCCGGCAGGTGCTCGGCCTCGGTCTGGTCCTGGCCGGTGCGGCGGCCGCCAATGTCGTGCCCGGCTTCCAGCTGCTGGCGTCGGCGCAAGCAGCGGTTCCGGCGACGGCGCAGAAGATCGCCGATCATTTCTCCTCGGTCAAATCGATGAGCGGCGAGTTCGTGCAGTTCGGGCCCAAGGGCGAGCAGACCGGCGGCAAGTTCTTTCTGGAACGGCCGGGCAAGATCCGCTTCAATTATGACGGCGCCTCGAACTTCAGGGTGATTTCCGACGGCAAGTCGGTGGTCATCCTCAACAAGAAACTGCGGACCTCCGACCTCTATCCGCTGTCGAAGACGCCGCTGAAGCTGCTGCTCGACGACAAGATCGATCTCTCGGGCGGACGCGTCAGAAGCGTCAAGGAAGAAAACGATCTCACCACCATCCAGCTTGCCGACAAATCAGTGTTCGGCAATTCGAAGATCACCATGATGTTCGATCCGAAATCCTATGAATTGCGGCAGTGGACCATCACCGATGCGCAAGGCAAGGACACAACGGTGATGATCTTCAACACCAAGGAGGGCGTCAGCTTCGCCCCCGACACCTTCGCCATCGATTATACGGCGAACCGCGAGCTGAACACCAAGACGCGGTAACTTTCTACTGCTGCGGGATGGCTTTTGCGCGTTGGTGCGGGCGGCTTGTTTTTGCGGTGCGCGGCTGGCAGTAGTTTCCGCGATTGACTTCCGTCGGAGCCATCCGGCGGATCTTGCGTTGTCCGGAACCCCACATGCCGTTTTCCGTCGCTACCTGGAACATCAACTCCGTTCGGCTGCGCATGCCGATCGTCGAGCGCCTGCTGGTCGAGCAGGCGCCGGACGTGCTCTGCCTGCAGGAAACCAAGGTTCCGGACGAATTGTTTCCGGAGAAGGCGTTCCGCAAGCTCGGCTACGAGCACATCGCCTTCCATGGCCAGAAGGGCTATCACGGCGTTGCGACCATAGCGCGCCGGCCGATCGAGGTGGTCGAAAAGCGCCGCTTCTGCGAGATCGACGACAGCCGGCATCTGTCGGTCACCGTCAAGGCCGGCGGCAAAACGATCCTGCTGCACAATTTCTACGTTCCGGCCGGCGGCGATGCGCCCGACCCGGCCGTCAACCGAAAGTTCAAGCACAAGCTCGATTTCGTTGCCGAGATGAACGCCGTGCGGGCCGAGCATGACGAACACTCCGGCTCGATCCTGGTCGGCGACCTCAACATCGCGCCGCTCGAGCACGATGTCTGGTCGCACAAGCAACTCCTCAACGTCGTCAGCCATACGCCGGTCGAGACGGAAAATTTCGAGGCGATGCGGCTCTCCGGCGACTGGGTCGACCTGATGCGGCTCAATGTGCCTTACGAGGAGAAACTCTACACCTGGTGGAGCTATCGCGCCCAGGATTGGCAGGCCTCAAATCGTGGCCGCCGCCTCGACCATATCTGGTCGTCGCCAAACCTGGTGCCGCATTTTGCCGGCTACGAAATCCTGCGGCCGGCACGCGGCTGGGAACGGCCCTCGGACCACGTGCCGGTGATCGGGCGTTTCAACCTCGATTAGCTTTGTCTCGCCTTAACAACTCAACGAAACCTGAAGCTATCCGCGATGTAGTCGGGACGGGCGTTGAGCGCGGCGAAAACGTCGTCCAGGTCAGGCGCCCCCGCCAATATGCCCGACAGGACCAGCGTCGTCGCGATACCGACGCCGTTGCCGCCGGCGATGTCGTGCTCGACGCTGTCGCCGACGCAGACCACGCTGGCGCGCTCCGGGTGACCCACCAGTGCCAGCGCTGCCTCGAATATCTGCGGATTGGGCTTGCCGATGCGCGCCACGCTGCCGCCGAGGCTCTCATAGAGATCGGCGAGCCGGCCGGCGCCGAAGCGAGGGCCGACGGCAGTCAGCATGATCTTGTCGGGATTGGTGCAGAAGCATGGCACCCGGCGCGCCGCCGCCGGACCAAGAAGCCGGCGATAATGGTCGAGGTCGTAGCGATCGCCCTCGCTGGCGGAAATCAGCACCAGTTCTGCATCGTCGCCGTCCTTGGCCAGGACGAAGGGCAGGCCGTCGACAGCCGAACGGTCATTGTCGCGGCGGATCAGCAGGCATTTTGTCTGCGGGCGCAGGGCTCCGGATGCCGCCATTTGATGGAAGGAGCGCCACGCCACCTCGCCGGAGGAGACAAAGTGATCCCAGCTTCCCGGTTCGAAGCCGAGCTTCAATAGGCGGCGCTCATTGGGTTGCGCCCGCTTGCCGGAATTCGAGATCAGCACGATGGTCTTGCCGGCGCGCTTGAGTGCCGACAAGGCCTCGACAGCGCCTGGATAGGCGCTGGTGCCGTCGTGCAGCACACCAAATTGGTCGAGCAGGAATACCTGATAGCGCTCGGCCAGCGCGGCGATGCCGTCGAGGTGTTGAATTGCCTTGGCCGTCATAAAAGCCTCGCTGCGCTAGCGCCCATCAGCGCCAGCCGCGCCGTGCCGGCGGCGGCCTCCTCCGAAAGAGCCGGCACGAGAGCGACGCCAAGCTTGCGCTGCCGGATTGCCGTCCAGGCCGGATTGGCCGCTCCGCCGCCGACGCTCCTGACCGATGTCAGCCGGGGTGCGCCGAGTTCGGCAAGCCGGCGATAGCCGAGCGCTTCGATCGCCGCAATACCCTCGAGCATCGCTTTCAGATAATCGGCGTCGTCGGCGGGCCGCGGCTCGAGGCGCGGCGGCAGCGCCGGATCGGCTATGGGGAAGCGTTCGCCCGGCGCCGGCAGCGGGTAATAGTCGAGACCGGTCTCGGTCGCCGGGTCGATTTTTTTGCTGAGTTCGACAATGCGGGCGACGGGGAAATGCTGGGCCAGAACCTTGCCGCCGGAGTTCGAGGCGCCGCCCGCCAGATAGGTGTCACCCAGCCGATGGCTGTAGATGCCGAATTGCGGCGCCGAGATCGGCCGGTCGGAGAGAATCTTGATGGTCAGCGATGAGCCGAGCGCAGTGACGCCGTCGCCCGCCGCCGTCGCGCCGGTTGCCAGGAACGACGCACAGCCATCGGTGGTGCCGGCGACCACGACCACATCACGCGGCAGGCCGAACATTTTCGCGGCGCTGGCGGTGAGCGTACCCGTGACATCGCCCGGCCGCACGACGCCAGGCAGCAATTCCATGCGCATTCCGGTGGCCGCGATCCAGTCCGGCCAGCGGCGGGTTTCGACATCGTAGCCGGTTTTCAATGCGTTGTTTTCGTCGCTGCCATCGAAGCGGCCGGAGAACTGTCCGGCGATCCAGTCGGCCTGGTGCAGCACAGCGGCGACGCCGGGCAGGTGCTGGAAAGACAATGCCTTGGCGAGACCGGACGTCGCCCCAAGGGCAGCGCTCGTTGCCGGTGCTGCGCCGGCTATTTCACTCAGAATTGTGTGGTCAGCGACCTTGTCGTTGTACATCAGCGGTTCGGCCAGCGGCCGCCCGGCGCCGTCGACCGGCAGCAGCGTACCCGACGTACCGTCGACGGCGATCGAGCGCACTGCCGCGCGATCGATACATTTGAGCAGTTCCGCCAACGTCGCGCCGACCGCCTCCCACCAGATGGCGGGGTCGCGGCCGTTCGGCCCAAATCGCTCGAGGGCAATAGCGTAATGCGCGGCAATGGAAAAGTCCGGGCGCATGGCGACGGCGCGCGCGCCGGATGTACCGATGTCGATGCCGATGGCAAGCGGGCCAGACGAACGCGGCATGTCAGCTGCCTCCCGCATTGAGTTTCTGGCGATATTTTTCGGCGTCCCAGTTGATCAGTTCGTCATTCTCTGCCGCTGTCAGATAATTAAGCTTCGCTGCGACATCGACCCGCGCGGTCACATCGGCGAGGCAGCGCTGCATGGCGTCGGCACCGGCGCCCGCGTCGCCGCGCATCAACACGCCGAGGCCGGGAAACAGGATCGCCGCGGGTGCGGCGCCGCAGCGCTCGATGACGCGCTTCACACCCTCGGCCGGCCTCGCCACGACCGAGCCCTTGCCGAGAAAGATGACGTGGTCGGGGTAGAGGCTGCCGCCCGAAGCCATGCGGCAGCTTTCGGGGTCGATCGCCACCGCGTGCGCCTCGACATCCGCCGGCAATCTGTAGTCGCTGTCGCCGGCGCGCGCCATCAATGCCGCGGTGTCCGGCTCAGCCACCTGGCGCGGCGGCCGTGCCAACAGCCGGGTTACGCGGCGCAGCAGCATGCCTGCCTCAGCGACAGTGTCGGCTGCAACGACCAGGCCGTGGTTGCCGAGGATCAGTATGTCCACGCCTGGCCGCAGGCGCTCGGCGATGCCCTGGGCGAGCGGCAGTCCCGGCCGGCGATAGGGAACATATGCCCATTGGTGGCCGTCGAGCCGCCTGGCGGCCTCGGCCTCGCAGTCGGCCTGCACGGCCAGCGAAATGGTCTCGACACAGTGGACATGCAGAACGATGCGCTGCGGCATCAGCGCATGTACGGTGGTCTCGATCGAGGGGCGCAAGCCGCGCGGATTGAGGGCGCCGACAGCGAAGGCCTGTGGCTGTTCGGCGGTCGGGTCGCGTCGTTCGATGGCGTCGAGCAATGGCGGAATGCTGACCGGCACCATGATGTCCGCGGTGAGCGCGTCCTTCAGCCAGGTGCCGGAGGCCTTGATCCAGAGCGTGCCACCGGCTTTTAGCGAGGTGTTGCCGCCGGCGGCCTGGGTCAGATGCGGGTCGCTGCCAATCTCGGCGGAAAGCGACCGCAGCGCTGCCAATTCCTGCGCATCCGCACTGATCGTCATCGAAATTCCTCCACAAACCGGCCGCGTGGCCACGGCTTTGGACGCCCTGTTGCCGGGACGAAGACCGACGCTGGTATCGCAGATGCGAGTAAGTTACGTCAACAGTGATGTTATCGCGTCAAATCAGGCTTGCAATCCGAGGGCCGTTGAGTAAGTTGCACCAATTGCCGTGCAAAATGGCATGCCGTGCAGTGGCTTGGGAGGCAAGCACATTGGGAGGTAACGGTTGAGCGACTCCGGCCGCCAGCGTCAGATCGTCGAGCTTTTGCGGGACCGGCCTTTCGCATCGGTGCGCGAGCTGCAGGAGCGGCTTGGCGTGTCGGCGGCGACGGTGCGGCGCGACATCGACAAGATCGATGAGGCCGGCGAAGCGCGCAAGGTCTATGGCGGCATCTCGGCGCTCGATGGCGCTTCGCAAGCCGGCGTCGCCTATGCCAGGCCCTATGACGAGAACCGCGACCTCGCCGTCGAGGCCAAGCGGCAGATCGCCGCTCTCGCCGCCACCATGGTGCGCGACGGCGACGCGGTCATCGTGCATGGCGGTTCGACCTGCTTCCATCTCGGCGTCAAGCTCGCCGACCGCAATATCCGGCTTTACACCAACTCGATGCCGCTCGCGGCCTATCTCAGCGATCACGGCCATTGCAGTCTGACCGTTGCCGGCGGCGACCTTTACCGCGAGCCGGGCATCATCCATTCGCTGACGCAGACGGTGCCGTTCTACGCCTCGAAGTTTTTTCTCGGCGCGCAAGGCATCGGCCAGGAAGGCCTTCTGGAATCGCACCCGCTGCTGGTCCGCTCGATCGTCGAGCTCAGCCTCTGCGCCGACCAGATCGTCGTGCTGGCCGACAGCCGAAAACTGTCGATCCACGCGCGCAATGTGGCGCTGCCGCTGTCGCGGATCGGCACGCTGGTCACCGATGACGGCCTGTCCGAGACAGATGCCCGCATGCTCGAAGATGCCGGCGTCACGGTGAGGATCGCCGCTTCCTCGGGAGGCGCCCAGTGAACATCGCGGTCCTCGATTTCGGCAAGACCAATTCGAAGCTGTTCGTCTTCGGCCAGAACGGACAGATCCTAGACGAGCGCCGCACCCAGCCGAGCTGGATCCGCAAAGGCGGCTTCAGCGTGCTCGACGAGGCAACGCTGCACGACTGGGCGGCTCGCGCCATTGATGACGCCGTCGATACGCATGGCGTGGAAGGGCTGATGGTATCCGGCCATGGCTGCACCTTCGCGTTGATCGACGAAGCCGAGCTGACGCATCCGATCCTCGATTACGAGCAGGAACCGCCAGCTGAAATCGCCGCGCAGATCGACCGCCGCATTCCAGATTTTGCCGAGACCTTTTCACCGCGCCTGCCGCTTGGCTTCAACTACGGCCGCCACATGTTGTGGCTGAAGGAGGTGGAGCCCGGTGCCTTCGCCACAGCGACGTCGATCCTCGGCTACCCCCAATATTGGAGCTGGCGATTTGGCGGCCGGCCGGTGTCGGAGGTCTCCTATCTCGGCTGCCATTCGCATCTATGGGCGCCGCGCAAACGCGATTTCAGCTCGCTGGTCGATGCCGAGGGCTGGCGCGGCCAGATGCCCGCCTTCGAGCGTGCCGGCGCGGTGATCGGCGAGCAGCGCTTCAGCCGGGCCGCCAAGCCGGTCGCCGTCCACAACGGCGTCCATGACAGCAATGCTGCGCTCCATGCCTACCGCCGACAGCAGCTCGGGCCGGTGACCGTGGTCTCGACCGGCACCTGGGTGGTCGTGCTCAATCCCGACTGTCCGCTCGATGCACTCGATGGCGAGCGCGACATGCTGGTCAATGTCGATGTCGACGGCGGCCCGGTGCCGACCATCCGCTTCATGGGCGGCCGCGAATTCGCCACGATCAGCGCCGGCTGGCAGGGCGCAATCGCGCCGTCATCGGTACAACGGGTGATCGACGCCGGCATCATGGCGCTGCCGAGCTTCGCGCCCGGCGGCCCGATGCCGCACCGCCGCGGCGAACTGGTCGGGCGTACGCCCAATGCCGAGGAACGCGCGGCCGTGGCGCTGCTCTACGTCGCGCTGATGCTCGATCTGTGCCTCGAGCTGATCCATTCGGACAATACGGTGATCGTCGATGGCGGCCTGAACAATGGCGGGCTGCTTGCCGCGCTGCTGGCGCAATTGCGGCCCGGGCAGGCCTTCCTGCAGGGCGCAACGCTGGAGGGCAGCGCCACCGGTGCTGCCGCACTTGCCTTTGAAAGCGTCGGACGCGAGTTTGCCACCGAGGCGCCGGAGGCGGTGCATGCGGCAAGCTTCAGCGGCCTTGCCGGCTACCGCAACGACTGGCGCGGCCTTGCCGCCGACCGGGGCGTGGCCATGGCAGCCTCGGGAGGGGCACGATGAGCGCCGCCGCTCGGATCGAGACGGTGCGCCAGCCGGTGCTGGAGATGCGCCACATCTCGAAGACGTTCGGGGCGATCCGCGCCTTGCATGATGTGTCGCTGACCGTTCACGCCGGCGAGTTGCACGCGTTGATGGGCGAGAACGGTGCCGGCAAGTCGACGCTGATGAAGGTGCTGTCCGGCGCCTACCGGCCGGACCCCGGCGGCGAAATCCTGATCGACGGCGTACCGGCCGCCACCGGCGACCCGATCAAGGCGCGCGCCGCCGGCATTGCGGTCATCTATCAGGAGCTGTCGCTGGCGCCCAATCTGTCGGTGGCGCAGAACATCTTCCTCGGCAACGAGCCAAGACGGTTCGGCATCGTCGACCGCGAGCAGTGCAACCGGCGCGCCAGCGAGATCATCGCGCGGCTCGGCGTGGCCTTTTCGGCGCGCACCCCGGTCACCAGCCTGTCGCTCGGCGAGCGCCAGCTGGTGGAAATCGCCCGGGCGCTGTCGACCAATGCGCGCATTATCGTCATGGACGAGCCGACCACGTCGCTGACCTCGCGTGAGACCGACCGGCTGTTCGAGGTGATCGCGACGCTGAAGTCGCAAGGCATCGCCATCATCTACATCAGCCACCGCATGGAAGAGGTCTACCAGCTCGCCGACCGCGTCAGCGTGCTGCGCGACAGCGGCTATGTCGGCACGCTCGACCGCGCCGACCTGAACGCCTCGCGCCTGGTATCGATGATGGTCGGGCGCGATCTGTCGACCTTCTACAAGAAGGATCACCGCCCGCCGGACAGCAAGCGCGCCGTCGCGCTGTCGGTGCGCGGCATGTCGGACGGCAATCTCATAAAGAATTGTTCCTTCGACCTCCACAAAGGCGAGGTGCTGGCACTGGCCGGCCTGGTCGGCTCGGGCCGGACCGAACTGGCACGGCTGATCTTCGGCGCCGACAGGCACATCTCGGGCACGCTGGAGCTCGGCGGCAAACCGATATCCATCGGTTCGCCGAGCGAGGCGCTCGATGCCGGCATCGCCTACCTGACCGAGGACCGCAAGCAACTTGGCCTGTTTCTCGACATGTCGATCTCCGACAACATCAGCATGGGCGTGCTGGCAAAGGACGCGAAGGCCGGCGGTCTGCGCGACTTCGCGGCTGCCGAAAAGCGCGCCGCCAAGGCGGTGTCAGACCTCTCCATCCGCACCAGCTCGGTGCAGGCCAATGCCGGCTTGCTGTCGGGCGGCAACCAGCAGAAGGTGCTGCTCGGCCGCCTGCTGGAAACCGAGCCGCAGGTCGTCATCCTCGACGAGCCGACCCGCGGCGTCGATGTCGGGGCGAAGTCGGAAATCTACCGGCTGATCGACAACCTGGCCAAGAAAGGCATCGCCATCCTGATGATCTCCAGCGAACTGCCGGAGGTGATCGGCATCGCCGACCGCGTGCTGGTGATGCGCGACGGCACCATTGCCGGCGAGGTGACGGCCTCGGAAGGCGAGCCGCTGCGGCAGGAAGCGATCATTGAACTTGCAACGGGAGCGGCTCAGCGATGACCGACAAGGTGGCCGACACGATGAAAGCGGACGACCGGGCGATCGGCAGAGGTACGAGGTGGCGCACCGCCATCGCCGCACTCGGCATGCTGCCGATCCTGATTCTGCTGGCGGTCGGCTTCCAGTTCATCAACCCGCGCTTTTTCACCCAAACCAATCTGCTGATCGTCATGCAGCAATCGTCGATCAACATCGTGCTGGCAGCCGGCATGACCTTCGTCATCCTGACCGGCGGCATCGACCTGTCCGTCGGCTCGATCCTTGCCGCCTCGGCGATGGTGGCGGTGATGGTGTCGCTGGTGCCCGATTGGGGACTGCTGGGCGTGCCGGCGGCCATTCTCGTCGGGCTCGGCTTCGGCATCATCAACGGGCTGCTGATCGCCTATATCAAGCTGCCGCCTTTCATCGTCACGCTGGGGTCGCTGACCGCCGTGCGCGGCGTCGCCCGCCTGCTTGGCCAGGACACTACGGTGTTCAACGCGGACCTGCCGTTCGACTTCATCGGCAACGGTTCGCTGTTCGGCATTCCGTGGCTGGTAATCATCGCGCTGGCGGTGGTGGTGCTGTCCTGGCTGGTGCTCAAGCGCACCGTGCTCGGCACCTGGATCTACGCCGTCGGTGGTAACGCCGAGGCCGCCAGGCTGACCGGCATCAAAGTGCCGCTGGTGCTGCTCTTCGTCTATGGCGTTTCCGGCCTTCTGGCCGGGCTTGGCGGCGCTATGTCGGCGGCCCGGCTCTATGCCGCCAACGGGCTGCAGCTCGGCCAGTCCTACGAACTCGACGCCATTGCCGCGGTCATCCTCGGCGGCACCAGTTTCGTCGGCGGCGTCGGCTCGATCTGGGGCACGCTGATCGGCGGCCTGATCATCGCCGTGCTGTCCAACGGGCTCATCCTCGCCGGCGTTTCGGACATCTGGCAGTACATCATCAAGGGATTGGTCATCATCGTGGCGGTCGCCCTCGACCGTTACCGGCTCCAGGCAGGAGCAAGAACGTGATGGCCCTTAGTCGCCGGCATCCAACGAGCCGGTTTCATGTGTAACGCACCGTGAGAGGCGCGGGGCATCAGGAGGAAAATAAAACAATGAAGACCATCGCTAAACTGCTCTGCGGCGTAGCCTTTGCGGCCGCCGTCATCGCGCCGGCATCAGCCAAGGACCTGAACAAGGTCGGCATCTCGGTCGGCCTGCTCGGCAACCCGTTCTTCGTCGCCACCATCAAGGGCATCGAGGACGCGGCCAAGAAGATCAATCCGAATGTGCAGGTGACCTCGGTATCGGCCGACTACGACCTCAACAAGCAGGTTTCGCAGGTCGATTCCTTCATCGCCGCCGGCGTCGACGTCATCATGCTCAACGCCGTCGATGCCAAGGCGATCGCGCCGGCGGTCAAGAAGGCACAGGCGGCCGGCATCGTCGTTGCCGCCTTCGACGTTTCGGCGCCGGGCGCCGACGTCACCGTGATGACCAACAACGTCAAGGCCGGCGAAGAGGCGTGCCAGTATCTGGTCGATCATACCGGCGGCAAGGGCGACTACGTCATCCTCAACGGCCCGGCCTCGTCATCGATCCTGGAGCGGGTCAAGGGCTGCAAGGACGTGCTGGCAAAACACCCCGACATCAAGATCCTTTCCGACGACCAGAACGCCGAAGGCTCGCGTGACGGCGGCTTGAAAGTGTTCCAGTCGCTGCTGACCCGTTTCGACAAGATCGACGCGGTCTTCGCCATCAACGATCCGACGGCGATCGGCGCCCAGCTTGCGGCCAAGCAGCTCAACCGCTCGGAGTTCATCTTCACCGCGGTCGACGGCGCGCCCGATATCGAGAAGGAACTCGCTTCCGGCACGTCGATGATCAAAGCCTCGGCCTCGCAGGATCCCTATGTGATGGCCGGCCAGTCGCTGACGATGGCGGCTGACCTGCTTGCCGGCAAGAAGCCGGCCGAGCCGACGGTACTGCTCGACCCGAAGCTGATCACGGCCGACAATTTGAAGGATTACAAGGGCTGGACCGCAGCTCGCTAAGCCTCCCAAGCCTGGTGGGGGCGGGGGGGCCCGGCGCCCCGGGTTTTTGGGGGGAAGGGTTTGGCAACCCCCCGTTTTGGATTGGGGCGGGACACCGGGGAATGCCCGCGCCACAAAAGTGGCGGCGCG
>NZ_JAMYSP010000063.1:0-18636 GCF_040322015.1 Mesorhizobium sp. M0208
ATATTACGTGTCTTTGCCGCGGGGGGCCACCCACCGTTTTTTGTGCCGCCCCTAAAACCCGGCTCCCCCCCCCCACTCCAATTTATTTCCTCGGGCCCCGCCGCCCGGCCGGCGCCCGCCGGCTGCTCGTGAACCGCGCCCGGTCTTCTTCGGCAGGCTTCAGCGATCTTGCCCCCTTCGGCTTCGCGCCCCTGGCGCGGGGCAGCCTGTCGGCTGCTGCTGGCAAGTACCTGGTCGGGTGCAGGCGGGGACGCCCACTCTTAACAACGGCTTCTTCAAGTATCCGCGACAATCGGCTGCTATGCGTTGGATGGTCATCGCATGAAGTTGATCAGAACATCCCTCCGTTTCGGACACCTCCCCGCCCAAGGGTTACAAGGCCCCACCCCTCTAATCGATCCGGGTCGACTCGCCGTGCACCGCCGGCGTGGAAAGGGCGCCCGAGGCGCCCTTCATTTCAGATCGGCTGTCAGCAGGGCCGCCTTCGCGTTGCGTATCAGAAGCGGTAGGTGACACCTGCGCCTATCAACCACGGATCGAGCGCAGCCTTCCCCGTCAGCTTCGCGCCGTCGACCGTGACGTCGAAGTCTGGCTTGAGGAAAAGCTTCTTCACGTCGAAGTTGACGCCCCAGTGCTGATCCACCATGTAGTCGAACCCGACCTGCAGCGCGGCGCCGAACGTGTTCCTAACCTTGAGAGCGTCGGCGCTGCCGACATCCTGGTTATAGAATATCGTGTAGTTCACGCCGGCACCAACATAGGGCTTGAAAGCGCCGAAATTGGTAACATGATACTGCAATGTGAGCGTAGGCGGCAGCAGCCAAACCTTGCCGATCTTGCCCAGCCCGCCGATCGCTCCTTGGCCCCCGATGTTTGCATAGGTGGTGCCGAGTATGAGCTCGGCGGCGATGTTGTCCGTGAAGAAATAGGAGATATCGAGTTCCGGCGTCACCGTGTTCGAATAGGAAAGATCGGAGCCGGGCACTGCTTTGACGTAGCCCGAATCCTCAGTGACGACCCCCAACGCACGCAGGCGGATCTGCCAAGGGCTTGGCGCTTCCGTGACCGAGGCTCCCGCCTGCGGGACGCTCGCGGCTTGCGCAAGGTCCGCCGCGACGGCCTGCTGTCCCATCACGATGAGGAAAACGGCCGCTGTTACTCCCCGTGCCGCGCGCATTTGGTTTCTCGCCATGATATTCTCTCCTTGCTGTTTAGAAATGATGCACTGAACTACGAAAAGTCTTGTTCGAATTGCGTGATTGGCGGAGCGCTGCATGCGCAGTTTGCGTGGGACCGCGCACCCATTATTTGCGCCGTGCTCGCAATCATCGACCTGTACTCACTTAGAAGTAAGCGGGATAACCAAAGGCCTGCAGCTTGCGGCCGTCTTACGCGCGTGACCCGGGTGGGACGCGGTCGTCCCGCTTCGTGGTGGCGAGCAGGATCGGCGGATAGGCGGCAAGGGTGGTCCCGGCGCCATAGTAGTGCGGATTTCCGGCATCTTGCCAGAATTGTAGAGGTACTGACCGCGGCGCGTGATCACGGGAACCTTGTCAGGACGGTCGAAGATCGCTGTCAGGGCCTCGTGGTCGCGATCGAACTGTGTTCCACCGAAGTGCCTCAGGGTCCTGGCAGACTGGCTGGCGGCCCAGGCAAGTGTCTGTTCTCCTTCTACATCTTCGAGCCAAAGATGGGGATCATCGTACGGGGCATTCAGCGTTGGGCGGAAATCGAATACGGTCATGTCCGGATAACGTGAAGAATGATGTCGACTGGAAAACAGCCCCAACGTCCTGTCGGCTCGGAAAGGCCAGTTTTCGCGGCTGCGACCGCATGTTCGGCGAGCTTGATCATGGCATGATTTCTCCTCAGTCCTTGCCGCAGCGCGTTTGCGGATAGCCTTGCACGTGTCGTGCCAAACGTGAAAATCATTTCACAACAATGACATGGCTCTGATTGCGGTGTGTCTCATGTCCGACTTTGTCGAAGACCCGACAACGAGTGCAGCCGTGACCGCCTGATAGAACCTCCTGTGCGAGCTCGGTGGGCACGGCGGAATAGCAATGAAGCTCACCGCAAAACTGGCCGAGCTTCGGATCGACATCGGCGACGGGGCGATCGACGACCACTACGTCGCTGGTGTCGTGCGCGGCACAGCCTGAGGACTCCGCGGCGGCGATCATCGAATAACTGCGTTTACGACGGCTCCATCCTGGCCGACCGGTGGGCGCGCAAAAGACTGCTGTGCGGCCTCATCCCTCCGCCTGGATTGAGTCGCAGGGACCGAATGGCGTCGTGCTTTTGGAACCGGCAGAGTGGTCAGAACGCAATTCTCCTTCCCGCTATCTTTACAGAGATTCGACAATCCAGTTGGTGAAGGTCCCAGATCGCGCAATCATTGATGCCTCAGGTCTGGGCATGCCCATCCGCAACCATGTCATCAAGAGCATCGATCCGACACCAACACAGAGAATTGCTTCCTCATGAGAGAGGCGTCGCGGCGGACATGAGATTGCGTCACTCTTCATGATCGCCGCCTCCGAGGATGTCGGGATCGAGCCAGTGCAACGGCACGATAGGGCGAAGGATTTGGCAGCTCTTGCAACTGCCGACCTCGATGGGAGACGGCATGTCGCGATCTGTCCGGCAGAGACACCAGGTTATGCACTGTCCGTTCATGAAGGCTTCGTGCTGGTCTCCATGAGAAGTATTCTGGTGCAGAAGGTGCCCGATTAGCTATTCGGAAAAGGCGACATCGACGTGCAAATCGGGCGCCGCCGGTGGCGTCCCCCCTCAATGTCGGATTTCCGACAGGATCGCAAATCCGCCAACCCACTGTTTAACAAGGTTTTCCTTCTCTGGCACGGCCCATGCACGGGATTCTGCGAACGCATCAGCGAGAGGTCGTCCATGATCATGCGCACCGAAAATGCCGTCGCCGCAGTGAAACCCGCGCTCTTGCCTGCCACCAAGCCGGCGAAAGGCCGGCGCGTCATGGTCGAGGCGGGCGACTCGGCCGGCTTCAAACACCTAATGGGCCTGGAAAGCGTCTCGCGTAACGGCGACGCGGTCATCGAGGCGGGCGGAAAGGATATA
The DNA here is from genome assembly GCF_040322015.1 of Mesorhizobium sp. M0208. NCBI lineage: Bacteria > Pseudomonadati > Pseudomonadota > Alphaproteobacteria > Hyphomicrobiales > Phyllobacteriaceae > Mesorhizobium > Mesorhizobium sp. M0208. The sequence continues at coordinate 3,097 of NZ_JAMYSP010000063.1, forward strand.
CGTTGATGCCCCCAACCCACGTCCCCGGCATGACCCGTCGATTGTCACCGCGCTGGAATGCTCGGGTCTACATTCGATAACCCGCAGGACAATTCTCGCAAATCCGGTCGGCACCGGGGATCGAAACGTCCGCGAGGGGGCCCAATGGCTATGGCCGATATTCGCCGCGAACAAGCGCCTAGTGGGAAGACTCTATAGGAGGAAAGCAAGTGGAGTTATCTTGCGTTGGGGTCGGTGCTGGGCCGTCTAATTTGAGCCTTGCGTGTCAGATACACGAGCAAGTTGGGCAAGGGGCACTGTTCCTGGATCGGCAGGTCGACTTCCGCTGGCATCCAGGCATCGCTTTCGATTCCTCAGAGCTCCAGGTGAGCCACTTCAAGGATCTGGTCACGCTGGTGAATCCGCGATCAGCCTACACTTTCGTAAACTACCTGTACGAGAGCGGGCGTCTGTACCACTTCCTGAACGCACAGTTCGAGGCTGTGTTCAGAGCTGAGTTTGAGCAGTACCTGAACTGGGCCTTCCACAGGAACCCGCTTGTCCGTGGCGGCGAGACCGTGCACGAAATCCGCTTTGACGGCGAGTTTCGGGTGCGGACGGATAAGGCGGTTCTCGGCGCCAGAAACGTCGTGGTCGGCATTGGCAAGCAGGCGCAAATTCCGCCTCAGTTTCAGGGCTGGATTGGACGCAACCTGTTCCACTCATCTGTTTTACTGCACATCCACCCTGAGGTGCGGAGAAAGCATGTCTGCGTGGTCGGCGGAGGCCAGTCGGGAGCCGAGGTGATGTTGCATCTTATCGGCCTGCCGAAAGAACGGCGGCCTGCCTCGATCACTTGGGTCTCGCAGCGCGAAAACTATCTGCCTCTGGACAACAGCCCGTTCACAAACGAGTTGTTCATGCCCTGCTTTTCGGATCGTTTCGCGGCGATGAGCGAGTCGCAGCGTAAGCTGCTCCTGCGGCGTTTCGTGCTTGCCTCGGACGGCATTTCGGAAAGCACGTTGCGCGCGATCTATCAGGCGCTGTACCGCCACGCATTTTTCGAGCCAAACCGATCCGACATCACACTGCGGCCGGGCTGCACCGTCTCGCACTGCATCAACGCCGGCGCGGGTAACAGGCTGACCCTGCAGCACGGCATGGTCGAGGTCGAAGAAGTCACGGCTGACATCGTCATCCTGGCCACCGGTTACGAGAACGCGGTGCCAGACTTCTTGGAACCCATCGCGCACCGGCTGGAGCAGATCGACAATGAATTAGCTATTCGCGAGGATTTTTCGGTGAGCTGGGACGGACCGCATGACAGACGCATCTTCGTACAAAACGCGAGCCTCGGTCAGCGCGGCCTGGCCGATCCGAACCTAAGCCTGCTAGCCTGGCGCGCGCGCCGCATCCTCGATAGCCTTCTTGGGCGCGCGCCATGCGCGAAGCCCGAGCATCCTGGCTTCATCAGCCATACCTCGATCGAGAGCTGGCCCGACCCCGTGGCCGAAGAAATGGGCAGCGGGATATGACTCGTAGACTTTTGGTCATCGGCGGTGGCATCCTAGGAATGATGTCCGCCTCCGCTGCGGCGAAGGCCGGAGGCTTCTCCGGCTTCTCCGAAATCATCGTGACCGAACAAGCCCTTGGACCAAGCGGCGCATCGCATTATTCTGGGGGCGTGCATTTCCCCTACGGTTGTCAAGACCGTACCAGGTCGCTCACTCGAAAGAGCGCCGTGGTCTTGATGGCCATGGTTGGGTCGGCGGTCAGCGGATGGTGCCGGCCTTTAGCGATGCGTGTCGTAGCTGGACCGGGTGAAGCGATTGATCCGGCCCAGCTTACGGAACCCCTGGACCCGGCTGAGCCTGACATAGGCAGTCTCGCGCCGAGCTTCTGCGGACAATATCCGCCGGAGCGGAACGCACTTAGCATCGCCGTCCCACATGACGTGAGTCCGTCTCCGTGGACCCGCAACTTGACCAGCGCCCGACTGCCCTAATTGGGATGTCCGACCAACCAGTCTTTCCAACAGGAGGCTTTTCGCATGTTGACTGATGCACAAAGAGAAAAGTGGCAGAAAGACGGATACGTCAGGCTCGAAAGGTTCTTCGCTCCAGCGGCTCAGGAAGATATCTCTACTTTTGTCGAAGATATGTCACGCTGGGATGTCAGCGATGATAAATGGCTCATGTGGTTCGAGAAGACGACGGACAATCGAAAGATCATCTCCAAGATCGAGAATTTTCTCGACTTCCATGATCCATTGCGTCGTTTGCTCTTAGAAGATCAGCGCATAAAGTCAGCGGTCGAGGATTTGCTTGGTGAAGATTCGCGCAGGCTCAAGGAGTTGCTGATTTTTCACTACCCCGACAGCGGCGGCTATCTCCCGCATCAGGACATTTATCACATTCCACACAAACTCCCCGACCGGATGGTCCATGCGGTGGTTGCCATAGGCATCGACGACTCCGACCCGGAAAACGGCGGGCTTTTCTTCAGCCCCGGCAACCACAAGAAGGGGGTGTTTCCCATGGATGCCGGTGGGGTGATCGATCCTCAAGTCGCCGAAATGTTCTCCTGGGAACCCATAGCATGGAAGGCTGGCGACATCTTCATCTTCGACGATTACGCACCGCACTACTCACGACCGAACAAAAGCAATCGTTCGCGGCGGACACTCTACTTGGTGTTCCAGCGTGCTTCAACCGGTGGACCGACCCGCGCTGAATATAACGTGCTTAAGCGCGCCCTTAACCCGCCCGAGGGCAAAGTGGCCGATCTCGACAAACTCAAGCCCCCAAATGGAATTTTCTATCGCTATTGAGCTCACGCAGCCAGGCGGAGGCATGCACACGAAACTGATCGACCGCTCAAAAATGCGCGGAGAGTATGGCGTTCTGATTTGCGGGCTCGCGGAGCATCGACCGCAGCCCGTTACGACGCTTCGGCACGTGGATTGTGGAGGTGGTCGCAGGCCGGTCTTCTATGACGCCTACAGCCCGACTGGCGCCCCCCTCGTCGCCCGCCTGGCGGCCCAGAGTCGCATTATCCTGGCCGGGGCCGCCAACGGGTTGGGCTGCCGCTTCTCTGCGCAACTTGCACAAGAGGCTGTTGCGTTGGCAGCCGAAGATCCCACTGCTTCAACAGCTCAGGTTCGTTGTCATGCGCAAATACACGTTTTCTCGAACGGAGCTGTCGCGGGCGTTCGGTATCGACATGGCCACGCTCGGAACGGGAAGCGTCGGGACGGGTTTTTCGTTCGGTAGGCTGGCACCGGGCGCTACATCCGAGCCCCATCGGCACGACGAAATCGAGGCCTTCGTGGTCCTGTCTGGCGCGGGCAAGGTCACTACCGACCGTGGGGAAATCTCGGTCGAGGCGGGCGATGTCGTTCTGTTCCACCCTTTTGAAGCGCATGTGCTGCGCAACGACGGAAACGAAGACCTAGACTTCGTCGATGTCTACTGGCGAGACGGCGAGGCCGCCCTTGATGCCGCTGCAAAGATCACGGCTCCACGCGGGCCGATCTTCGTCTTCTCCACGCCGCCAACGCCAAATGGCGATCTGCATCTGGGGCATCTTTCTGGCCCCTATTTCGGCGCCGACGTCTATACTCGTTTCCTGCGCATGAAAGGGGTAGAGGCCTACCACCTGACAGGAAGCGACGATTACCAGAGCTACGTCACTATACGCGCCGATGCCGATCAATCGACGCCTGCCAACGTGGCGCGCTACTACGCCGACGAGATTCGCGCCACGCTTGCACTTCTCGATTGTGACGTCCACAGCTTCCAACCCACAATGGGCGATGACGGTTACGGCGAGTTTCAAGCCGCGTGTTTCCGCAGTCTTCTGAGCAGTACGGCGGTAGATCTGCGCCAGAGCCCTGCGCTTTTCGATGCTGTGACAGGCCACTATCTTTACGAGCCGGATGTTAGCGGCCTCTGCCCCGATTGCGGCGGCTCCGCTGGTGGCAACATCTGCGAGGAATGCGGCGCCCCAAACCTTTGCCACGACTTGGGTGCAGCCCGGTCACGGCAGTCTGCCGAGGCGCCGCTGGTCGGCTCCGTCCGCCGCCCGGAACTTGCCTTGGACCGATGCTACGACAATATCGACCGGCATCTAAGGGCGTCGGGCGTCCCGCTACGGATCTTGGATCTCTTCGCGCGCCTACGCCGACGCGGCAACTTTTCAGTGCCCATTACCCACCCCTCGGACTGGGGCCTGCCGGCCGAAGGGTTCCCGGGGCAAGTGATCTGGGTCTGGCCGGAAATGGCCTTCGGTTTTCTTTACAACATCCAGGCGCTCGGCCGCTTGCTGGGTCGCGACTGGAAGGCGGAGATGCCCGGCAACGACTGGCAGATTGTCCATTTCTTCGGCTTCGACAATTCCTTCTACCACGCGCTACTCTACCCCGCTCTTTACGCCGAGGTCTTCTCCCACTGGACGCCACGCATCCACTATCACGTCAACGAGTTCTACCTGCTCGACGGCAAGAAGTTCTCAACCAGCTGCCGCCATGCGGTCTGGGGCAAGGAGGTTCTGAGCCCAAAGACAGTCGACGTCGTGCGCCTCCATTTGGGCCTGACACGCCCGGAAGGTGAGCGGACGGATTTCACGCTGGCCGCGCTGCGCCGCACCGAGAACGAGGTGTTCCAAGGGATTTGGCTGAACTGGCTTGATGCGTTGAACCAGGAAATCCAGCAGGATTTTGGCGGCCATGTACCCGATGCAGGCGACTGGAGCCCGGCCGACCGCGCCTTCTTTGCTCGGATAGAGATCTATCGCGCGGCGATGGAACGCGCCTATTCGGACGAAGGCTTCTCGCTCCGGCGCGCGGCCGCTCAGGTCTGCGATTTCGTGCGCGATTGCGTGATCTACCGTCGGGCGCAAGACTATGCGGCGGCGCGACGTTTCTATCCCGCCCGCAATCGGACTTCGCTAGCCCTTCAGACGACGGCCGCTGCGATCCTGGCACCGACACTCGCTCCGCTGATGCCCCGATTCGCCAGAACGCTGGCGCGAGGCATGAATGGCGTCTCAGACGAAACATGGCCCCGGTCCGTCCAGCGCCTTGCGCCCGGGACGCGCTTTGATCTCGGACCCGTGTTGGTGTTCTACGCCAAATCCGGCAATCCTCATCTCGATGAGGAGGAAGCACTATGAGCCCAAAGGTGCACCAGTGAGCTATCCCAATCTCGACCAGATCTGCGCGGCAATCAAAGCCGATGATGCCAAATATCTTTACTCGCTGTCACTGGCGACCGAAGCCGCTATCAGACGGTAGAGACCAGATTGGCGGACCTGAACCAACGCATCGTCGACACCCTGGCCCGCGCCTTCGAGGACCGCTCGGCCGATCGCTTCCCAGCCCTTGCTGTTTCGTGCCGCAAATGCCGTGTGGGCTCGACTGCGCTGACCAACCTCTTCGGCATCGCGGGATTTCCGTCCTCCAGCCGGTCAAGACTGTCATGCGGTTCGAGGCGCTTGGTCAACCTGGCGCGCCCTGGATCGTGCGCCGATCACCGGAAATGTCGAATGCGAATGCCTGCCTGATGGTATCTTCGATTCTGTCCGAGCCTGTACTGGCGCGGCAGTCGGCCGAAGAACAACTGAGCTACTGACAATCGGAAGGTAGCAGGTTCAAAATTCTGCCCCAGAAACCGGATATTGCGCACAACCAGCGTTCACGATCGCGATGGTGCACAAGCTTCCAACCATACCCGCGCAACGACAGCCCGTCGCCTGAAGATACTCGGCGAGGGCCGCCAAATCCCTCGCAAGCGTATCCTCCGTCACATGCACGCCGTCTTCGCCGACAATGCAGACGCTTGTCTCGTCGAGAGATGAACCCAGCCAGGGTGCTCCTTCAGGATTGCGTGTTTGCTCGGGTACGGAGTCGCCCCTCAGTTCCCAATCGAGGAGCGATCCTACAATTCACATATTTGGAGATCGCTCGCTAGGTTACCCGGTCTGTGAACCCTGCAAGCCGAAAATTCAGATGCCGCCCATGCAGAGATATTTCATTTCGAGGTAGTCCTCGAGGCCATGGCGGGATCCCTCCCGCCCGATGCCGGACTGTTTTATCCCACCGAACGGCGCCGCTTCTGAAGACATCCGGCCGGTATTTACCCCGACCATTCCATATTCCAAGGCCTCGGCCACACGCCAGACACGCTTCAGGTTGGAGGCATAAAAGTAGGCCGCGAGGCCGTAGATCGTGTCGTTGGCCTCACGCACGACCTGATCCGCATCTTTGAAGCGAATAATCGGTGCCAGCGGCCCGAATGTCTCTTCTTGCGCGACGGTCATCTCGCTGGAGACACCGGTCAGGACTGTCGGTTGGAAAAACGTGCCATTCGTGCCGATGCGTTTGCCCCCGCATCGAATTGCGCCGCCTTTGGCGACGGCATCGGCAATATGGGATTCGATCTTGGCCAAAGCGTGCTTGTCGATGAGCGGTCCGATGTCCACTCCGGGAGCGAAACCGTCACCAACTTGAAGTTGGCGAGCCCGTTGCACGAATTTCTCGACGAACTCGTCGTGAACGCCCGACTGGACGTAAAGGCGGTTCGCCGAAACGCAGGTCTGGCCGGCATTGCGGAACTTCGCCTGGATCGCACCGTCAACCGCGGCATCGATATCGGCATCATCGAAGACGATGAAAGGTGCATTGCCGCCGAGCTCAAGGCTGACTTTTTTGATCTGGTCCGAGCACTGGCGCATGAGAAGGCGCCCGATCTCAGTCGACCCGGTGAAGCTGATCTTGCGGACCTTGGGATTGGTACAAAGTTCGCGGCCGACCGCGTCACCTTCGGACGCATAGATCAGGTTGACGACGCCTTCGGGAAGGCCAGCCTGATGGGCGAGGGCGAACATTGCTCCCGCCACGAGCGGCGTCTGTTCAGCGGGCTTGAGGACGATCGTGCAGCCCGCCGCCAAGGCTGGCGAGATTTTGCGCGCCACCATCGAGGCCGGGAAATTCCATGGCGTTATCGTGCCAACAACTCCGATGGGCTGCTTGATTACCAGCATTCGGCGGTCCATCGATGGTGCGGAGATCGTCTCGCCATAGACGCGATTGGCCTCCTCGGCGTACCATTGCAGATACGCCGCAGCATGCGATATCTCCGACTTGGCTTCTGCAAGCGGCTTGCCCATCTCCGCGGTGAGAATCTCGGCGAGATCGTCGGCGTGGTCGATGATCAACTGATGCCATCGCCATAGAACGTCGCTGCGCTCACGTGCGGTCAACCCTGCCCATCCAGGCTGAGCGACATAGGCCTTGTCGATCGCAGCGCATGTCTCACCCATGTCGGGTAGTTCTGCCAGCACTTCGCCAGTCGACGGGTTGAGGACCTCGAATGTCCGCTCGCTAGTCCGCGTGCCAAGTGCCGGCAGGCGATCAATGGGTCCAATCAGGTCAGGGGATCTCAGGTGACGGATCATCGGCAGGCACAGGGGCAATACCGGATTCCTCCTCAACGCAGCAGGTATATATAGCAGGTGCGGTGTGTACTCCGCGACGTCCGGGTTCCTTATAGGGCCTCGGCCAGACAGCTGGTAGACCACGGTACCCAACTGGAAACGGAGAATACCTGAATACGCTAGAAGATGCCTCGCGGTTCTACTAGTCGAACGATTGAACAACGGACATCGGCTTCGCCAGTCGCGCGGAGTGGATGCTGGTGGCCTGCGCCTACAATCTGCGGACCCCGAATCGGCGATTCTATCCACTCGAAGAGAGGCTCGCCTGAGGAGGAGCGCACCCCAATAATGACGCCTGAACCGGCAAATGCCTGGCAAGGCCCGCGAAAACCGCTCCTCGCGGCTTTAAACAGATCCCGTTTACCCGGCGAGCGCCCGCAAAATGAGAAAGAGGATGGAGAGGAACAGGGTGGCGAAGGCGCGCCGAGGGAAGACCGGCCGGCGCATTTGCATGGGGATGGAGCTCATGATCAATTCCCCGCCTGTTGCTGCGGCAAAAGATAGCCTGTCGTCGAATGGTCGAGCACCAGATAACGCGCGGCGACCGCCTTGACCTCGTCGGTGGTGACCTTGCGGACGCGGTCCGGCCTCTCGAGCACGTCCTTCACATTGCCACCGGTGGTGAGCGTCTTGCCATAAATGTTGGCGATGTGGTCCAGCTCGTGGTGCGCAAAAATCACCGAGCGGATATAGCGGTCTTTGGCCTTGTCCAGCTCGTCGCTGGTGACGCCATCCTTGGCGATCCGGGCGACTTCGGCAACGGCCGCCGCTTCGAGATCGACGAGCTTTGCATCGCCGCGCGGCGAGCCGGAGATGGTGAAATTGGTGTCGTCTAGCATGGTGCCCTGGAAGGAGGCGCCTGCCGCCGAGGCTATGCCTTGCTTGACGACAAGTTCCTGATATAGCCGGCTGCGGTTACCGCCGCCGAGGATCTCGGCCAGCAGGTCGAGCGCCTCGGCCTCGCCGGGCTCTGCCGTATGATAGGACGGCACCACCCATTGAGTGGAAAAGCTCGGCACCGAAACGCGCGCATCGGTCAGCGTCACTGTGCGCCTGGTGTTCTGCTCCGGCTCGACCGAACGGTTGCGCGGGGGCAGGTCCGGCCCGCGCACAACCTTGCCATAGGTCTTCTCGGCCAGCGCCTTCACCGTCTCAGGCTCTACGTCGCCGGCCACCACCAGCACGGCGTTGTTCGGTCGGTAGTATTTGTTGTAGATGGTGAATGCGTCTGTGCCGTTCAGCTTCTCCATCTCCTGCATCCAGCCGATGACCGGAATGCGGTAGGGCTGGTTCTGCCGCAACGTTGCGTTGACCTCCTCGTCCAGCAGAGCCCGCGGGTTCGTCTCTCTGTGCCAACGGCGCTCCTCCAGGATCACGTCGCGCTCGGTCTTGATATCATCGTCGTTGAGGATGAGGTTGAACATGCGATCGGCCTCGAAGCCCATCATCTCACCCAACGCCGAGGGCGCCACCGTCTCGAGGAAGGTGGTGTAGTCATAGGCGGTGAAGGCGTTATTGTAGCCGCCAATGGCTGAGACGGCTCGGTCGAACTCGCCGGCGGCGTGGTTGATCGTCGCCTTGAACATCAGATGCTTGAGGAAATGGGCAAGGCCGGATTTGCCGGGTGGCTCGTCGGCGCTGCCGATCTTGTACCAGACCATATGAGTGACGATCGGCGCGCGGTGATCGGGGATGACGACCACTTCCATGCCGTTGTCGAGCAGGAAATCGGTCACCTTGCCGCCGTCGGTGGCGGCCAGAGCCGGAGCGGTCGTCACCAGGGCCAGCGCGGTGGCAATGAACGCGTTGCGCAGCCAGGCGGACGATCGATGGCTCCGGTTGTGGTGGCTGGTCGAAAGGCAAGGTTCGAGGCAACGTGATTTGTCCCTAATTTTGATGAAGGCGCTGCGTCCCCGTCTCCCCGCGTGGGAGGATCGGCGGGTAGCGCCGAGCCAGATGAATAAGCTCTTCATGGAGCCAGGCCTTACCCGAGCCTCATCTTTGGATGGACCCAGGAGACCTGCGGCGGTATTTCTTGGTGAGGTGATCATGGGACGGATTCTCCTTGGTCCGCGACGCCTTGCGGATGACCAAGCATGCACCGTGCCAGATCAGAAAACCGTTCGAGGCAGTGGACAAATCGGGCTCTGCCATGTTGCGCATCCGACATTGTCGGACATCGGACAGGGCCGAACGCGACGCGCGCGGCTGAGAATATCTTCTTCGTTCGGAAGACGATTGGGCGCGCTGCCGGGGAGGGGTATAGGATGCGCTTCGAATGGCCGCTGCACTGACGGTGAGAATGGAGATGTTGGTCGCCGCAGCGGAACCCTGTCCTCGACAGCCAGACCGGGTCGATGCTGAAGGGCAGAGGCGTGAGCAGCCCAGCCAACTCGAGCGCGGAGCCTGCTCGCGCTAGGACGGATCTGATCCAAAAATCGGCAACTTGGGCGATATCGGCGAGGCGCTGGACAACGAAGATCGTAGGACTCGGGCGGGAAAAAACGATGCGGTCGCGCTTCTGGCGTAATGCGCCTGCCGCGAGGCCGTTGAGCCTGATGAGTTGCTACGCGAAAGGAAAGGGGAGTGTTTGCGCGGGACCTTGGTCAGACGTAAGAAACAACCGTCGAGCTCGCCGTAGAAGGGCATGCAGGCACGTTTGTCGCTGGAGGACAGCAGCACGGAAGCTGTCCGCGCTTGCCGTCGTCGCTGGGTACCAAACAGGAGAATTTGGCGGTCGCGGTCGAATTCATCTGCGTAAATACCGACTGGCTGTGCTCGGTTTGCCGGCGAACAGATTTTGCCTTCTTTGCGGCTGCAAACGCATCCCTGGCGGCGTGGTCCCTTAGGTCAAGAGCATCGGGTGAGTAACAGCCTGATCCTGCTCAATCTGATACGCGCCAACCGCCTCGCCGGATTGTGGAACCGCTCGCGGGTAGCTTCTACCACAAACAGCAAGGTCATGAAATCAAGTAAGAAGTCGTCGATCGCTTGGGCGATTGTTTCTGACTTGCTCTTGAACTGGTCCAGCAAAACGCGCGCGTTATCGATCGCTTCCACGCTGGTGGCATCGATTAACCCATCGACCCTCTTGAAACAATCCAATTCGAAACTCCTTCAAGCGCTTGCCAAGCCGTTATGCACGAAGGTAGCTCCGTGAACTACCCGCCTTTGACTTGGCGGCACGAGCAGCGGTCGGCCTTACGTCCCGTGCCTCCAAGCACCAGCCATAGACGTGGCGCTGAGGAGCGTTGGAAGGATCGGGCGCTTCCGGCCATGCTCGAGCGGTAGTGTAGGACACTGCTTGCTGGCGACTTCGGCCAAAATGGAGTGCGCCAGCTGATCGGGGCTTAACAATTTTTCGCTTTTTGCTGCGCCCAAGTCTCGGCTATGAGTCGGGCAGGCCTGATGGCCTGCCCACGTTGCAATTGTTAAGGAGGAACACGTATATGCCTACTGGAACGGTAAAGTGGTTCAACAGCACCAAGGGGTTTGGATTTATCCAGCCCGACAATGGCGGTCCGGATGTTTTCGTCCACATTTCCGCTGTCGAACGCGCGGGCCTCTCGACCCTCGCTGACGGCCAGAAGATCAACTATGAGATCGAGCAGGATCGCCGCACTGGCAAATCCTCCGCTGGCAGCCTCAGCAAAGCTGGTTGAAATTTCTGCGTCCTGGCAAGAGTTGGCGCGTAGGTCCGGAGGTCCTCACGGCCGCTCGATAGGAGCGAGCAAAAACTGAGGGCAGCAGATTGCTGCAGGCGTCGCGAATTCCTCATGAAACAAAGTTGTTTGAAAGGAAGGCGGGGTTGGCCCCGCCTTTTTATATGACGCGCAGATTAAGCCGATGGCTGCAACGCTCGAGAACGAATCTCGATTGCCGAAATCAAGCCGCGACCTTCTTGCGGGTTCGCTTCGTCGGCGCCGGCTCCGGCGCTTCCGGCGCTTTCGGTTTGCGGCCGAGCCCCATTGTCTTGGCCAATGACGAGCGCGCCGCGGCGTAGTTCGGCGCGACCATGGGATAATCCGCCGGCAGGCCCCATTTGGCCCGATATGCATCCGGCGTCAGCCCATAGTGGGTCGACAGATGGCGCTTTAGCGATTTGAATTTCTTCCCGTCCTCAAGGGAGATGATGTAGTCCGGTGTCACCGACTTCCTGATCGGGACTGCAGGCGTAAGGGCAACCGGCTCTTTTGCAGAGACACCTCCGGCCGTCCCTTTCAGAGCCGCGTGCACTTGGCCGATGAGGGCAGGGAGATCCCCCACCGGGATCGGATTGTTGGAGACATAGGCTGAGACGACATCGGCCGTGAGCTCGATGAGGGTGTCGATGTTTTTTTTGGCTTCTTCTGTCATGAAACTCTCCAGGCGGCGTGAAACACAGTCGGCGAAGCGTCGCTTCATAGTGGCGGTCGCCGCTGAAAGCAACAAAGGTCTCGACACGATTGTCTCGACACGATTATTGCGATGCTCGTCCAGCGAGATCTATGGCGCGGTATCCCGCCGTCGTGATCGTTGATCCGTCCGTTGTTGGTGACCTGCCGCGGTGCTTGCGCATTTTCAGGCGCGTCTCGGCCGTAAGCTTTGCGCCGAAATGACCAGTAATCTCGAAACGAAGCCGGCTATTTCTGTTTCGCCATCCTCTCTTTGGCTGTGAAATCCATGGCAGAGCAGTGGCCGCTTCCTGGTGGCGCGTGGAGGAACTATCAAGCGTGGATTCGCAATGGTCGAAACGATGTAGATTCATCCGGTGAGCCGCTCTCGCAGCAGGATGTTAGGGATTGGACCGCTGGTAAACCGAGGACATCACGCCGCTGCTTTGCTATTGAACCGCTATCGCTGTGACAACACATTCCGCAATGGTGGGCGGGTGTAGAGGAGGCGCCTTACGCAAACTAGCGGTTCAGCAGGTCGGGAGGAACGCATGAGCTCAGGGACTTCCAGCAGCCCACTTTTCGTAAGGCGTGCAGCGCACATCGTGCAAGAGATTGCCAGTCCTGCGGATGCTATCGATTTTCTCAACGAATGGCCAGAAGATCGCAGAGACCGGATCTACCAAGCCGCCCTCAGGGCGTGCTTTGATGCCTACAACGGACGAAAACCTGCGAGCGCAGCCCGCAAGACTTTTTTCCGCTTTGCGAAACAGGTCGTCATATTGGAAGATGCAACCTCCGCGATGCAATGGCTCGCTGCCTGCATGTCGGACAGTGGAAAAGCGCAAGTATAGGCGTCGTCAGTCGGTGTGAGGCTGGAGCGGGTACGCCGATGGGGTTATTGTATCGAGATTTCGCCGGCATCTGGAGCGTACTATAGCCTTGCGCGCTATGACGATGTTAATCATCTTGTTGTTATTGTAAATCAGCTTCTCGCGACAGGACTGCAACGCTTCCGGTGTGAAAATCACTGCGTGGGACTTGGTTCTCTCAAATTCATGACGGTAAATTGCCCTGTAATTATCGCAAGCAGTTGTCCCATGAAGCTGATAAACGGGGCCAAAATTGTGCTCCCTCGTCTGCCAATATTCGCTCGATGGAGGCTATAGGCCTCACAAGCCAATCAAAACAGCTACTTGGGCGCCCTTTGAAATTCGTTAATTTCGCTCAGCCCAAACGGCCCTCCACGTCGAAAGTAAGATTGTCCCGCAAAGCGTGCTACAAGACGCGATCCCGGATCGATTTGGGCCAACGTCGATCTGGCGAAGGCACGCCGGAAATCGAGCCGGACCTGCAGCGGAACAGATAACCCGAACCGAAATCTGAGACAGCGGCGGACCCGATTTCTTCATGGTAGAAGGCGCAGAGAGAACCGGAGCACGGCTCCGGCGCCGCCGCTTGCCGAGCAGCGATCCTCCGGCTCCCTGAAATCCAATCGAGAAGAGCGTTCACTTCCGAGACGGTCCCATCTCTGCCGCGAAAACAGGTGTCAGACCCCGGTCCTCTCCCGCAGCTGATCTAGCGCAGGGCGTTCATGAGCCGCATATCCCAGAGTGGCTGCGTGCACGATGCAGCGAGATCATTATGAAAATCCTATTCAGTACGATGGCTGTCCCCTTGCTGACAGCCATCGCTTTTGCTGCGGATTCGATCCCCGCAGACCTCAGAGAAACGGCACTGGCCACTTTCAAGGCTTTGCCACCCACCACGCCGGTAGTCGCCAACAACCCGATCACACCGGAGAAGATCGCCCTCGGCAAGGCACTGTTCTTCGATCCACGCGTCTCGGCGTCAGGCGTCTTGTCGTGCAACTCGTGCCACAACTTGGCCACCGGCGGCGACGACAATCATGAAACCTCGATCGGCCATGGTTGGCAGAAGGGACCGCGCAACGCGCCGACTGTACTGAACGCTGTCTTCAACATCGCCCAGTTCTGGGACGGTCGTGCCGAAGACCTGAAGGCTCAGGCGAAGGGACCGGTCCAAGCCGGCGTCGAAATGGCCAATACACCGGGTCAAGTCATCGCCACGCTCAAGTCGATGCCGCAATATCTCGAGTGGTTCGATGCAGCTTTTCCGGCTGAAGCCGATCGCGTCACCTTCGACAACGTCGCCAAGGCAATCGAAGCCTTCGAGGCGACACTGGTCACGCCGGCCCCCTTCGACGGCTTCCTCAATGGCGATGACGCCGCCATGACTTCCGAACAGAAACAGGGCCTGGCGCTTTTCATGGACAAAGGCTGCTCGTCCTGTCATGCCGGCATCAACGTTGGTGGGGAAGCCTATTACCCATTCGGCCTCGTGGAACAGCCCAGCGCCGAGGTCCTGCCGGAAAAAGACAAGGGCCGATTTGCGGTCACCAATGCAGCCGACGATTCCTATGTTTTCCGCGTGGCGCCGCTGCGCAACGTTGCACTCACCGCGCCATACTTTCATTCGGGCAAGGTTTGGGATCTGAAACAGGCCGTTGCCATCATGGGAACCACCCAGCTTGGCGTGGTACTGGCGGACGAAGAAGTCGACCTGCTTGTTGCCTTCCTGAACTCGCTGACCGGAAAGGCACCCGAGGTCGCCTATCCCATCTTACCCGCCGAAACGGCGACAACACCCCGGCCTATAATGCAGATCTTAGGAAAATAACGGCCAGCTGACTGCGGAACATCGCAATTGGCAATGATTGCGACTTTTACTGGGACGAGACGATCGCGACCTCCATGAGAACGCAAATGGCTCGTTTCCAAAGTGCAGACACTGCTTCCGTCACCAGCTCGTTGCGATGGAATCATGTTTGGGATCTGCCGTGCGACATGCCAAGGAAGGCGTCTGACGCATGAGGCTCGCGCGCTGTCGATACCGCGCGGCGGCCGGCCATCGCGCTGGCGGCCGAATAGCCGCGCGCCCGAGTGACCGGCCCCCCCCCCCCCTAGGGCGATGGGGCAGCCACTCCGTCCTCCATGTCCAGCGATTCTTCGACTGCTTCCGGATTCGGGGCGATGGTCCAAAGGAGAGTATTCGCCGCTGCATCCGGTTTCGAGCGACCTTGCTCCCAATTTCGAAGCGTTGCCAGATCGAGGCCATACCTCACGGAGAATGCCTCCTGAGAGAGCTTCGTGCGATCCCGGACTTCGCGAACACTTATCGGCCGTGGCGCATGAACCTTCGCGATCACGCCTGCGGACGACAGTTCATTCTTCAGTGCCAATAGGTCGTCGACGCAAGGAACCGTCACGAACGCCTTGCCGTGATCGACCATCTCCGTGAGTATCGCGTGGGCCGTCCTGAGCGGCAGCTGTCTCTTAAGGAGAATCCGGGCGGCCTCAGGAGTATTCGCGCCGTGAAGAAAACTGAGGCTCAGTCGGACGGGAGAGCCTGACGACACCGGGACGACGTCCCGGGTTCGCACCCGTTGTCCGTACCGCTCCATGAATTTCGATTTAGTCGACATTAAGCTTCTCCGCGATCACTCGACCGAGCTTGCGCAATTTGGACCATCCCCACTGGAGGCATCGCGATAAAAGTACGCCAAACAACGCTAAGGGAGAACAAGCAGTGATCTGATTTCGTTCGACGCTCGTTTTCGAGAGCCGTTCTGGGTCGTTCGCAATCAACTGTGTAGGCCAGCGGAGCGAGCAAG
>NZ_JAMYSP010000064.1:0-17943 GCF_040322015.1 Mesorhizobium sp. M0208
TCACTTGATGAAACCCGCCGCGTAATTGCGGCATCCCGTAAGCTGCTGGACCGGATGGCGAACCGGTTCGATGAACACGAGTGGAGGGTTCCTACTCTGGTGAGAGATACACCTTGGCTTCCTTGGCGGCAGCCTCAAAGCCCTTTCGTACCACCTGAGGGTCAATCGGATCGCTCTCTAGATCTGACAGGCAAAGGTTCACCGCCTTGTGCCAGCGGGTCCTCTGCGGGTCCACCTCTTGAGTTGCTCAAGGGCTGCCCTCGCATTGTTGCAGCCATGCCTGTCGCCGGTTTCAGTCTTCACGAACACGGGAGGGACGAACCAATGGGTTGCCATTGAGGGATAATTAGAGGGGGTGGAATGTTTGGTAGAGATGTCTGGGCCGGTGATCGAATTTGGCTCGCGCGAAGAGCGATGCGACCTGCTAATCAGGAAAAAGCCTACCCTCCTCCTTAGCGGCAGCCAGGAATGCCTTACGGGCCTCCTCAGCTTCCATCTCGTCGAATATCACGGCCATGCAAACGCTCACCGCGAGGTCCCAGCAAGGGCCACGCTTCGTCCACTTCAGCAGCTCCTCGCCGGCTGTCTCGGCGTTGTTGACGTTGCGAAGGGTCCCGGGACGCTCGGTCTTGACGGGGACCGGAGGGGAGAACCAATGGAGTGCCATACAGTCACTCTTTGTCGGCCCTATCAAGTTCCTGCAGCAAATGCTTTTGCTCAGCCGGCAGCTCCCGTTCTACGGGCAGATTTAGCAGGTTGCGAAGGTGATTGCGGATTACCTCTGAAGTGATCCACCGCCGCACAACTTCGGCAATAACCTTCTGTTTGGCTTTATCGATTTCAGCCATGTTCCGGCCTGCATGCTTAAAAGGACCGAACTGCACCGCGAGCGGATTTGTTCCTTTGAATGATGGGCGGAATGTTTGGTAGAAATTTCTCAGCAGGGGATCGGATTACTGGCTCGCGCGAGGACCCCCTGCCCTCTCGACCCTATAGAGCGCGCCTCGATCCGCCTTTGGTCCCACAACCCCGGATCGGTCGTCCCGACGTACACCTGAGGTCGAACCAATGGGCTGCCGGGAGGACTATTCGTGGAGGTCGAACGCGACTGACAGTCCGAAGGCCGGGGCCGCAGTGATTATAAGGTAGACCAGCTCATCGTCAGTAACCAGCAGATACGAAGAGTCTCGGCGTATCTCTGCGATGGTCTCCTTTACGGATAAGACTTCACCGCGAGAGGCTTGCAGGATCACTTTCTGAACAAGGTCCTTCGTGGCAGCTGCGGCGGGTGGAGAGTTCGGTTGATCGCCCATCCTGGGAGCCCCCTCAAGCTAAACCCAAGCGATCATTGATGATCCACAGTGGTAAAAAATCAACATACGATTTCGTGTGAAGGGGGCGGAATGTTTGGTAGAAATTTCTGAGCGGGGGATCGGATAACTGGCTCGCGCGAGACTCCCCCATGCGCCCTTCGCTTTCCGCCAGCGAGGCCGTAACATGTTGTGTCGGAGAGTTGGACCCCAACATGGTGAGTCTGAGCCAGAAGTTACGGAGCAAGCAGCCGTTCTGCATCTATTGTGCCGGATCGACTCGCGGCGTCGACATCGACCACGTACCGCCAAGGGGGCTGTTCGATGGAAAGTGGCGACCGAAGGGCGGGGAAGTGACTACCTGCAAGCAATGTCACTGAAGGGACACGCGAGATGGACGATGTCGCGGCGTTCGCAAGCCGCTTCCTGCCCAACCCGACGACGGCTGAACAGCATGACGACGTCAAGCGGTCGATCAAATCTGTGTACCGAAACTATCCCAGCCTAATCGCCGAACTGGGCAGACCGAAGGAGGACGGCCGCTACGTTGAAGGGCGGAGGAGTGCTGGCGGCGAACGGGCCGATCATGTCCTCCGTAATGACTACCTTCGCCGCTCGCATGGGTTTGCCCTTCACCACTGGGTTACTGGGGAGATTGTCGGCCCGGCTGGTGGCGTGTTTGCGCGATGGCATTCAAACTATGAACGATTTCAAGGCCGGCTGCCCCAAGCATTTCTGGACATCCTCGGGGCGGATTACACCATGTCGCAGGGCCGGAAGAATGTGGGAGATCAGTTCAGCTTCAGGTTTGTCAAAGGCATGGAGCTTGGGGTGACCGGGTATTGGGCAATGTTTCGGCAATCGTTCGCGGTCATGGCGTTCGTCTCCCAAAACATGGCTGAACTTCGAGACGCGGCGACCGGGGTTCCTCAAAGGCTATTCCGTCAAGTTCTTGGGGTCTTGGCCCGGTCAGTACGGTCAGCCGTTCCTGACGCCCTATTCCTTCATCAAGTGACCCACCGAGGCACCCGGTCTCGTATGGTATGCTCCAGCGGTACCAGCCAAACCGGAAACCATCTTAACTGAACTGAAGAGGGTTTCCGAACATGTCTTTCATCAGGGCCTATCTCCGCGCATCAACCAAGGAATAAGACGCAGGACGGGCAAGGGAAGACCTTGAACGATTCAAAAAAGAGCGCGGTCTGGCGGTGGCCGCCTGGTATGAAGAGAACGAGAGTGGGGCAACCTTGAAGCGTCCTGAGCTGGATCGGCTCATGCGCGATTGTCATCCCCAAGACGTGCTCTTGGTGGAGCAAGTTGATCGTCTTTCCCAGTTGAACGAGGCCGATTGGGAGAAGCTGAGAGCCGACCTGAAGGCGAAGCAGGTGCGCGTCGTGGCGCTGGACCTGCCGACATCCTGGCAGGCTGTCAGTGATGGAGGCGACGAGTTCTCCCGGCGCATGGCCGAGGCGATCAATAGTATGATGCTGGACATGCTCGCAGCCATTGCCCGCAAGGACTACACCGACCGAAGAAGGAGGCAGGTCCAAGGGATCGAGAAGGCCAAGGCCGACGGGCGTATGCGGGGCCGGCAGGAGGACGCGAAGCGGAACGCCGCTGCCTCGGCGATGCTGAAGACGGGCGCAAGCTGGAATCAGATTGTCGACGTAATGGGCTGCTCTCGGGCGACCGTGGCGAAGCTGGCAAAGCGGGACAGGGCGGCATAGCGAGGAGCGCTCCCGCGACACCTTGCCTGCTTATCGCCGTTCATGCGACCGCGTATGCGGGGTGGCTATTTTGAAGACCAGAAATTTTGCAGATGGATCAGACTACCCCTATCGTGACCGAACTCGATGACGGAGAGGAAGAGCGCGACAGTCCCTTCAATGCCTATCGGTTCGCCGCATCGGAGAACACCAAGGCTATCGTCCAGGAAGCGATCGGGCTGCTCCTGAACTGCGAGGCCCATGTCGGGCTCAGGACGAACAAGCGCCGGAACCGGGATCAGGAAACATTCGACCTGACCGTTGACGCCGTTCTGTCGGGCCTCATGCACCATCACGTCGCCGAGGATCCAGGCGCTCCAACCGCGTTCTCGGCACAAAGAGCCGCTATCGACCACGCGTGTACAGCAAGATGTTCCCACACATTCTCGACCTCATGGCGAAGCCAGAGATGGATTATATCGAACAGCAGATCGCTGCGCCGGTGGAAGGCGCTGCCAGGGCGACGGTCATCCGGTCCGGTCTCCGGCTTCTTGACCGGATCGCTGAGCATGGGGTCGGAATCGATGACCTCGACGAACATCCGCACGGCGAGACCATTGTTCTGAAGCGCGTCAAGCTGGTGTCTACAAGATACTCAGCCAGAACAGGGCTGGCACCTCGATCTGCCGCCTTTTCTCGTTGCGGAAACGTGTATGCTGCAGCTTAGCGCGCTGTTTCCGCCCGGGTGGAGCTAGGCTGTCAGTTTAGTGAAGTCGTGGCGCCGCGCGCGAACATGTGCCAGCAAATTCGTTTCGTTTACGACCCCTGATTGAAAGAGATTCAGCGTGGTCGAGACCAGAATCTGACCGTCTATCGAAGTGCTGTACCATTTAGCGTCGGCGGTTATCTGGTCGACAACCCGCTGGCAAATCGCCCGATCTTTAGGTCTAAGGAACTGACTTTTCAGCACTGGTAGCATCTCGATGCCTTTAAAGGGGAGTCACTTGTCTCCCACGCGACCACGCGTGGGTCTCCCGAGAATGGATACTAAACGCATCTGGACAGAAAATTGCCATTCGTTTGAGCGGTACCGATGCGGGGCGTTGGGTCGATGACGTGGTTGCGATCCCGGCCGCGGTACGGAGGCGGGTCACCGACGACCGCCTCAGGGATACACGCACTTCCTTAGGGGGCGGCCCAGCGGCTTGGGTTAGGGGGCCGCTTGGCCTGACCAGCGAGCGTTCGGGAATGCTCGACTGACTGGTTAGTACATTAGACAAATCTAATGTACTTGAACCATGCGAACAAAGTACGCGGCGGTAAGAAAGTGGCTGGCACGATTCACTTACCGCGCGCTTTTGCCTTGGGTTCTGGCGAGCTTTCTGACGGGTTTGCAGCCAATTTTGCAGATCGCCGATCTGTTACCCACAGGGACTTTTTCCTCGCCACCAAATCATCACGATCGCCCTCAGCGGTCGCTCGGCTATGCATCGCAGCTGTGGCGTAGTCGGCTCTGTTGGTTCGATAGTCTTCTTTTTGGACAGTCATCGTTTGCTCCCAGTTTCATAGCCCGTCTTTTTGCCCTGGCGGGGAGATTAACTGCCGGTGCATTACGCGAGTCAATCGATTAAACGACCACCCCGCAGTCGCGAGGGACGGGAAGCAAGCCGACAATTTTAACGTTGGAACGGCTTACAAAGTGCCGGCAACACAGCCGCCCTTTTGTCGGTGTGCGTTGATCGCGTCCATGTTGCCCTTCAGCTCCCCGATACGAGCATGCGCTGAGGGCGGGACGAAGTCTATGTGCCTTGATGGGATGCGGATTATATTCCTATTTTGTGGATGCCGCACCATCGCCGACACGAAGCCGTGCCGGTCCTACGTCCTTCCTCTACGACCGCACAAGATTGTCAACAATCTGTAAAAGTTTTGTTGACAGATAATTGATTTGAGCCTTGACTCACAAAAGTCCGCGTATCGGTCGAGTTCTGTCGCAACAATGCGCGGCCTCCAAAGGGGAAAGAACAATGATCAACAGACGTTCAATAATCACATTCGCCGCACTCGGCGCCGTCTCTGCGCTGGCAATCATGGCCGGCGGCACAATCACAGTGCAAGCCGCCAACAAGGAACTCAAGATCGGCTTTGTCGGCGTGACGAGTGGCGCGGCCGCTGCGTGGGGCACATCCAACGTCCGCTCGATGCAGACGCGCGCCGCCTGGATCAACGAAACCGGCGGGGTGAAGATTGGTGACGAGACCTATGACATCAAAATCGTCACCTTCGACGATCAGAAGGACCCGAAGCGGGCGATCGCCGGCATCGAGAAGATGGCCCAGGAGGGCATCCACTATGTCGTCGGTCCGAATGTCGACGACGGCGCGGCGGCGGTGCGTCCCGTGGCAGAATCCAAGGGCATCATCTATTTTCCTTACGCATTCCCGAAGGAACTCTACACCCCGCCGGCGTCCAACGCCGTGCTCGGCATGATCGCCAACTACCAGTCAGCTCCGGCGATCTACAAATATCTCATGGAAAACAGGGGCGTGAAAAAAGTCGCCTTTGTCGCCGCCAACGAATCCGATCCGCTGAGTCAACGGGATGGCGGTGTTGCCGCGGCAAAGGCGCTCGGGCTTGAGGTTGTAGCTGCCACGGACGTCTACCAAAACGATACCCGCGATTTCACGCCGGTACTGACGCCGATCGTTTTGCAAAAACCGGACCTGCTGGTGCTTTCGGGTGTCGCGCCCGGCAATGCTCCGCTGCTGATCCGCGCCGCGCGCGAGCTCGGCTACGAAGGTCTGATCTCCACCGAAACGGCGCAGGATGCCAAGGTGCTGGAAGAGGGCGCGGGCGAGTTGGCCAACGGTTTCATCTCAGTCGGCGGCGCATCGACGCCCGAAATCGCATCCGACATGATGAAGGAGTTCGTCGACCGCTATACGAAAATGTTTGGCGAATACAATGACGAGTCCAACACCAAGGTCTACGCGCTCGAATACATCATCGAGACGCTGAAGGCGAACCCGGCCGCGATCGACAATGTCGAGGAGTTCAAGAAGACGATCGACACTTTCTCGGCGCCCAATCCCTATCTGAAGGGCGATGCCAAGCTGACCTATGTCGGAATGACGTCGTTTGGCCAGAAGCGCCAGCTTTCGGTCCCGATGGTGGTCACGGAATACCGCGACGGCAAGTTCGAGACGCTCTTCGTCGCTCAAGTCGATTGACGCAATTGCACTGAAGCGGATTGCCGCAGAGGCTCGTGCATTCGCCTTGAGCCTCTGAATGGACGGGAACCATCCTGATGGAACAAGTCATCGCCAACGGGCTTTATCTTGGTGCGCAATACGCCTTGATCGCGCTCGGTCTGACCCTGATCTTCGCTCTGATGAACGTGCTAAACTTTGCCCATGGGCAGATGTACGTTCTCGGTGGCTTCATCACCTACACCGTCTATGGCCAGCTCGGCATGCCTTTCGTCGTCGCGCTCGTCGCGTCCGGGATCACGCTGCTGGTCATTGGAGCGCTGGTCGAGAAATTCCTTTTCAGAACGGTGATTAGGCGAAGCGTGCGGGAGGAAAGTACGATGCTTCTCGCGGCGGCGGTCGCATTCTTCCTCGACGCCGTGATCCTCCTCCTGTTCGGCGAAAAGCAGCGCGGCGTGCCGAAGATCGTCAACGGCGTCTTCGTCTCCGACAGCCTCATAATGCCTTACGACCGGCTGCTGGTCGGCGCACTCGCCATACTGTTCATCGCCTCCTTCGTGCTTTTCATGCAGTACAGCAAGCCGGGACGCGCCATGCGGGCGCTGGCGCAGGACCGGGTCGCGGCACAGCTTATGGGCGTCGAGGTCGACCGCTATTCGATGATCGGCTTTGCGCTCGGCGCGATGCTTGCCGGCATAGTCGGCGGGCTGCTGGTCGCCATCACCGGCGTCAATTCGGGCATCGGCGGGCCGATCTCGATCAAGGCGTTCTTGATGGTGATGATCGGCGGCGCCGGCGTGGTCAGCGGAGCGATCGCCGGCGGCTTCATCCTCGGCATGATGGAATCGGTCGGCCTGACGGTGCTACGCCAATATGGCGACGTCACTTATCTCGTCATCTTCGCCGCGCTGATGGTGTTCCTGAGCATCCGCCCGAACGGGCTCATGGGCAAGCCGTGGGGGTGATCGACATGAAGCGTACACGCAACATCCTCGGCGTCGCTGTCTTCCTGCTGGTCGTACTCATCGGCGTGCCCTGGCTGATCGAGGCGACGGGTCGGCTCGACCTCTACTACACGCTGACTTCGGTCGCGCTGCTCAGCATCGCCAGCGCCGGGGTGTGGGTGACTTTCTACATCGGCCGCATCAATATCGGCCAGGGTGCCTTCGCGCTTATGGGCGGCTATGTTTCGGCCATCCTTGTCGTCCAGTATGGTGTGTCGTTCTGGCTGACACTGCCGCTGGCTGGGCTATTCTGCGCCGCTGCAAGCGTGCTGATCGGGCTGCCCATCCTCAGGCTTCGCGGCGTCTATTTCGCCATGGTCACGCTGGTTTTGACCGAAGTGGCGCGGCTGCTCGCACTGGCACTGCCGATCACCAACGGAGCCAAGGGCATGGTCAGCATTCCGCTCCCCGGCGGCATCTCGATATTCGGGCTGACCATCCTTCCGGATTTCGCGACGCTCGCCAATCCGCGTCCCGCCTTCTATCTGGTGTCGGTTGTGCTGATGGTGCTGTGCTTTGCAGCGCTCTACCGCCTAGTCCATTCGCGCATCGGCAAACTCTGCCAGTCGTTGCAGCAGAACGAGGAACTGGCCTCCTCGATCGGCGTCAATATCGCCTATCTGCGCGTCATCGCCTACGCCATCTCCTCGTTCCTCGGCGGTCTCGGCGGCGCGATGTTCGTCGCCATCTCTCAGTCGATCTATCCGTCCAGCTTCACCGTCACCGACTCGGTGAACTTCATGCTGAACTGCTTCCTCGGCGGGCTCAGCTACGTCTTCGGGCCGATGATCGGCACCTTCGTGCTCTATTTCGGCTGGGATTTCCTGTTCGAGACCGGCGAGTTCCAGTTGCTGATCTTCTCGTCGGTGCTGATCGCGCTGATGCTGTTCCTTCCCAACGGCCTGCTCAGCCTCCGGCTGTTCGGCAAGAAGCAGGGCTAGGACCATGACTGACCTTCTCCAGATCAAGGCAGTGACCAAACGCTTCGGCGGGCTGGTCGCGGTCAACAATGTTTCCTTCGCGGTCCGCGAACGCGAGATCCTTTCCGTCATCGGCCCCAACGGCGCCGGCAAATCGACGCTGTTCAAGCTGATTTCCTCTTTTCTCAATCCGACCTCGGGCGAAGTGCTGTTCCGGGGAGAGCGGATTTCAGGCCTGGCGCCGCATATCGTCGCCCGGAAGGGCGTCGTGCGCACGTTCCAGGAGACGACGATCTTCAAGGGCATGACGGTGCGCGACAATGTCATAATCGCGCATCACCTGCGTTCCAATGCCAGCCTTGCCGGCTTCTATCTCGGCACGAATACCGCACGGCGCGACGAAGATGAATTCGGCCGCTCGGCCGACGAGATCATCGACTTCCTCGGTCTCGGCGCGCAACGGCATGAGATCGCCAGCACGCTGCCGCACGGCCATCTGCGCGCGCTCGGGATTGCCATCGGGCTCGCCACGAACCCGACCGTCCTTCTGCTCGACGAGCCCTTCGCTGGCATGAACCATGACGAAACCGTGCGCGCGGTGGAGATGGTGCGCGGCGTGCGGAAGCGCGGCGTGACTGTCCTGCTGGTCGAGCACGATATGCCCGCCGTCATGAACATTTCCGACCGAATCGTCGTCCTGAACTTCGGTGTGAAAATCGCCGAGGGAACGCCGAAGGAAATCCAGGAGAACGAAAAGGTCATCGAGGCCTACCTCGGCGCCGAAGATGAGACGATCGGATTTTAGCCATGAGCGAACTGCTGAAAGTCTCCGACGTCGAACTCTACTACGACCATGTCTATGCACTGAAGGGTGTGTCGCTCAACGTCAACGAGGGCGAGACCGTCGCGCTAATCGGCGCGAACGGCGCGGGCAAATCTTCGATCCTGCGCGCCATCACCGGCCTGAAGAAGGTCCGCAGCGGCGAGATTCATTTCCAGGGCCACCGCATCGACGGAACGCGCCCTGACGAGCTGGTCAGGATGGGCATCGCCATGGTGCCGGAGGGTCGGCGCGTCTTTTCCTACATGACGGTGCGCGACAATCTGATGATGGGCGCCTTCACCCGCATCGACAAGGCCGAAATCGCAAGGACGCTGGACATGGTGCTCGGGCGCTTCCCGCGCCTGAAGGAACGCTATTCCCAGACGGCGGGTACGATGAGCGGCGGCGAACAGCAGATGCTGGTGATCGGGCGGGCGCTGATGGCCAAACCGAAGCTTCTGCTGCTCGATGAACCCTCGCTCGGCGTCGCGCCGAAGCTCGTTCAGGACATCGCCCGCTCCATCGTGGCGATCAATCGCGACGAAAAGGTCAGTGTTCTCTTGGTCGAGCAGAATTCGCGCATGGCGCTGCGCATCTCGCAGCGCGCCTACGCACTGACGATCGGAAAGATCGCGCTGGCCGGACATTCGGCTGAGCTGCTTGGCGACGACCGGGTCAAGAAACTCTATCTCGGCGGCGAAATATGAAAGCGCAAATGGACGTACTCGTCGTCAATCCCAACACCACCGCGTCCATGACCGAAAAGATCGGCGAGGCGGCGCGCCGCGCGGCTTCGGCCGGCACCAGGATCATCGCCGTCAATCCGAAGGACGGGCCGCCGAGCGTCGAAGGCTATTTCGACGAGGTCTTCGCCATCCCGGGAATGATCGGCGAGATCCAGAGACATCCGGCGGCGAGCGCCTGCGTCATCGCCTGCTTCGACGACACCGGCCTCGACGCAGTACGCTGCGTCGGCGAGATGCCGGTGGTCGGCATCGGCGAAGCGGCGTTTCACATGGCGAGCCTGATTGCCGGCAAGTTCAGCGTGGTGACGACGCTGTCGCGTTCGGTGCCGGCGATCGAGCACAATCTGGTGCGCTACGGCCTCGCCAGCCGCTGCGCCAGGGTGCGGGCAAGCGACGTTCCCGTTCTGGAGCTCGAAGTGCCCGGCTCCAACGCCCGCCATCGAATTTCGGAGGAGATCGAGCGCGCCATCCGCGACGACCGGGCCGAAGCGATTGTGCTGGGATGCGCCGGCATGGCCGACCTCGCCGCCGCGCTCAGCCGCGAACATAGCCTTCCCGTGCTCGACGGCGTCGCCTGCGCAGTAAAACTCTGCGAGAGCCTCGTCGGCCTTGGCCTGTCGACCTCAAAGCGCGGCGGCTACCAGGTTCCACTCGAAAAATCCTTCGCCGGAATCTTTGCGCCCTTTTCGCCCTCCGGCCGTCTATCCTGATGCGTGCAAAATTGTTGACATTCCCACACAGGATGTTCGATGTGCGGCCGGAAACGCGGTGTTCGTGCCGCTATGCGATCCGGCCGCCGGGACAATGAGACGATGGACCTGCTTGGGCCAAAGCCACGGGATGGCGATAAGCCGACGATGCGCTGGTTTCCGGTCTATGCCGGCCTGCGCGACGCCATCGTCAGCCACCGCCTCGCACCGGGCACAAAACTACCCGAGGACGAACTCGCCTCGATCTATTCGGTGAGCCGCGCGGTGATACGCGCGGCGCTGCAGGCGCTGTCGCATGACCGCTTGGCTCGGCTCGAGCCGAACCGCGGCGCGTTCGTCGCCCAGCCGACCAAGCAGGAAGCGCGCGAGGTCTTCGAGGCGCGGGCGCTGATCGAGCCCAAGGTCGCGGCGCTTGCCGCCGAAGTGGCAAAGCCGGCCGAGATCGCGCAACTGCGGCTTCATCTCGAAAAAGAGCACGAGGCCCTGCATGCCGGCCGCGACAGCGACGCCATCATGCTGTCGGCAAAATTCCATGTCGGCATAGCCGAAATCGCCGGCCATTCTATCCTGACCGCTTTCGTCAAAGACCTGCTGTCGCGGTCGTCGCTGATCATCGCGCTCTACTGGCGCCGCCGCGACACCACCTGCGAAAGCCACGCCCATCACGCCCTCGTCGATGCCATCGAAAAGCACGACGCACAAAACGCGTCCGACCTGATGCGAAGCCATCTCGTCGAACTTCTGTCGGGCCTTGATCTGTCACTTGGCGAGAAGAAGCCCGAGAGCCTGTCGGACATCTTGCGCTGATCTGCGCTGTCAAACTCTTCGCCAAGCTTCGCATTGCAGATGTCGTCGCGATGCTGGACGAATATCGGATCACCCGCAACCGACACCGGCCAACGAAGCTCGCGCGTAAGTGGCCGCTCTCAAAGGTAGTTAAGCCGAAGTGCCATACTTGATCGCCCCCGATTGGGCGCTCACGGCGAAGCCAGGATGCACGTCACCCCGCAATCCTGACCTGGCGCCTACCCCTGAAACGTCCCAATGCGACATTTCTACTTGCCAGCAACGCGACATTCGAACTTGGTTGCAACATGATCCCCGGTTGATTGGCGATCCTGCTCCCGGTCCACCGGGTTCCGAAACGGCACTATCGCCATCTTGGGACGTTCAATGCAGGGAACTTCGCGATCCGACCCTTCTCGGACCTTCCCTGAATGCAAGATCACGGGCAGGTTCTGACCCTCATTCCCGACCTTGACAGCCAAGTGCAATATGCGCCAGTTGCGTCTTCGGTCGTTGCAAGCCGTTGACACGATATGATTCAGCATTGTTGGGCGGTAGCCCGAGGATTGAATCCGATATTCGCCTTGCTGGAATGTCTAATGCGACTCCGTCATGATCTTTCCGGCCCTGTCGAGCGACGCTGCCAAAGCCGGTGACGCCAATGCAGGTGACGAGGTCAGGCTAGATCAGTGCAGCAGATCCGCCCGGCGACTTTTCTTTTTGCGGCCCGAGCCCTGCGGGACATGGGCGACGGCTTCGTGGCCGTTCTGTTGCCGGTCTATCTCCTCGCATTAGGCTTCGCGCCTCTGCAGGTCGGCATCATTGCAACCGCATCGCTGCTCGGTTCAGCGCTCTTGACCATCGCCGTCGGACTCCTTGGTGCCCGACACGATCACCGCCAACTCCTGCTTACCGCCGCCAGTCTGATGGTCGCCACGGGTGTGGCCTTTGCTGTCGTCCACGACTACGCGCTGCTTTTGGTGATCGCCTTCGCAGGCACCATCAACCCGTCGGCCGGCAGCGTCAGCGTATTCGTGCCCTTAGAGCATGCCGTGCTCACACGCGAAGTCACCGACGCCGCGCGGACCAAGATGTTCGCGCGCTACAGCCTTGTGGGTGCGCTCGCAGCCGCGGTTGGCGCGCTCGCTTCGGCGACACCTGATCTTCTGGCTCCAGCCGGCCTCGATCAACTCACCGGCATCAAGGCGATGTTCGTGCTCTATGCGTTGCTGGGCCTGCTCGGCGGTCTCCTTTACGCGCAGATCCCGCAGCGCCGTCCAACGTCGGACTCCGGCAGCACGTCCGCGCTTGGCCCCTCGCGGAATATCGTTTTCACGCTTGCGGCCCTTTTTAGCCTTGATGCCTTTGCCGGCGGCTTCCTCGTCCAGTCGCTGCTTGCCCTGTGGCTTTTCGAAAAATTCGACCTGTCGCTTTCGGAAGCGGGCTTTTTCTTCTTCTGGTCCGGCATCCTTTCGGCGTTCTCATTCCCCGTTGCCGCCTGGCTGTCGCGGCACATCGGACTCATCAAAACGATGGTGTTCACACACATTCCGTCCAGCATCGCCCTGATGCTGGCGGCGCTTGCGCCGACGCTCCCTCTGGCGCTCGCCCTGCTGCTGATCCGTGCCGCGCTTTCGCAGATGGACGTCCCGACGCGCTCATCTTACGTCATGGCGGTCGTCACGGAGGCGGAGCGGGCAGCCGCCGCGAGCTTCACATCGGTACCGCGCAGTTTGGCTGCCGCAGCCAGTCCCGCCCTGGCGGGCGTTCTGTTCGCTGCCTCGTTCCGGGCATGGCCCCTCCTGATCTGCGGCGCACTCAAAATCATTTATGATCTGCTGCTGCTGATGCAGTTCCAGAACGTCAAGCCGCCAGAGGAACGCTGATATTTGAGTTGCTTGACCGGGAGGGGTCAATCGGGAAGGCAAATATTGGAAAGGTCGTTGATCACTTCGGCTCTGACTCCGGACTTGTCGAATGCCTAATGTGACCCGACATCCTCGACCCGATGCCTGCAGACCATCACCCGCCAGCGCAGCAGACAACGAAAGTCTCCGCTGGGCTCTGCCGATCAGGCAGGCCGTGCTTTGTAGAAGCGGCACCAACCATCGGGGCTGATTTCACCCGCGATAATCTCGGATGCATTCGGCTTCAGGAAATGGGAGCACCCGGCGCAGCGGCGACCTTTGTTTGGAACATCCTAATAAAGCGCCACAGGCTTTGGGGTTGTTTCGGCGCCGCGCCGCAGGCTGACCTGTCATGCAGGAAGCAAGCCCACCTGCACCTGCAATCGCCCGCGCCGGTCATCGACACCTTAAGAAGTTTC
Source organism: Mesorhizobium sp. M0208 (assembly GCF_040322015.1). Lineage (NCBI taxonomy): Bacteria > Pseudomonadati > Pseudomonadota > Alphaproteobacteria > Hyphomicrobiales > Phyllobacteriaceae > Mesorhizobium > Mesorhizobium sp. M0208. Next base: position 13,541 of record NZ_JAMYSP010000064.1, read on the forward strand.
CGGCGAGACAGCGCTTGGCCTGTTGTGCCGACCCGCAATTACCTCACCACGATCTTCTTTAATGATCTTTCCTCCCAATCGAACCCAAAGAAGCGCCGAGTGCTGATCAGATCGATTGAGGTACTCGATCAGATCACTCTTTTCCTGATCGGTCAGAGCAAGGCCGAGATAGCCGTCATAGTGCTCCTTCTGCGCAAGACGTCGATCGGTTCCACTCCTCCTGCCAGGGGCCGATCAAGTTTAAGGACCCGACGTCTCCACCCGGCTCCAGGTCTATTTCTATAAAACCGTGCGTCACCGTCCTGCTTCCTTGATCCCTTGCCTTCCCTTACAATCCCTTCCGGATACAGAGGAGTTCCGCCATGAGCGAAGACGCCGTCAACATGTCGATCCGCAAGTTCCTGAAGGAAGTCGGCGTCACCTCTCAGCGCAAGATCGAGGAGACGGTGCGCGAAGGGCAAATCGGCGGCAAGAAGCTGAAGGTCCGCATGACGCTGACGGCGGAAGGCACCGGCCTTAACCACGTGGTGGACGGCGAGATCGAACTTCCATAAGCCGGGCGAAGCGACCTAGCGAGACGGCCGAGGCGGCCGAAAGCGTCGAGACGGATCAGCGGTTGGAATGGCGTCTGGCCGGGTGGATGTAGTACCGCTCACCCCACGCTCTTGCGACTCTAACGGAACGCGAAACACCGATCCTTTCCAGTCGTTGGTTCAACGAATCTATGGAGGCGCCCGACGAGGATATGCGGTTGTCGAGGAACCGGGCCGACGTGTCGTCGCGGAGGAACTTGATCGGAACGGCGATGTGCTATTCCTGGGTTGACGCGGCGGCGTTCGCCCGCCGCGCCGTTACGTGAAGCGGCCGGGCGACCGTCTCCAACGCCGGTTGCCCGTTTGAAACTCGAGCGCGGCCGCAGCATCGATTTGATCTGTCGCCGGCGCGCAGCGTCTCCAGCGCCTCCAATTTGCCGTGCAACCATTTCCAAGGCTGGCAGGCTAATTTCGATGGGGCGCACCTCGTCCACTCTGGCGCCCGATCCCATATCGCGTTGCCCAACGACGAATGGTCCTGTCATCGCGGCCAGCATAGTCGGCGGCTGATTTGATATCCCGCACTTCATCGGGCCGCATCAGGATGGATCGAGGGGGGCGCCTTGTTTCTGGCGCTGTTTTGACAGGGAGCGCGTTGGTTATTCGGCCCATCGCGCCTGTCGCGGCTGCAAAGACGGCCGGACCATATTGGCAGCGCTCATCACTGATAGAGGAACGGCGGCACCCCGCTCGCCCGATATCAGGGAACGATATCGCCCCCCATGTATTAGAAACTGATGGACACTATGGAACCCCACGGCCACGGGATAGCGGCCGATATTTTGACATCGGAAGTTGCCATTGCCAGGCAGCGCATCCATCGGACCGAGCTCGCGCTTCAACGCACTGAAGAAATGCTGGCCAAGAATCTCGCGCTGCGCAGCAGGATACGAGCTGCGGTCGAGGCCGCAGACCGCTTGGTGAAGATCGATCCCCCCAGCTTTGAACGGCGTCGCCCAGGTTGAACTGGGCCGGCGCTTCATTCGTCGCGCCCCACCGGCCACCGGCGCCACCACTCAAGCACCGCGGCAACCATGTCCACAGACGGCGAGCGCGGTTCATCGTGGGCGGACTGGTGCTCGGCCAGGAACCGATCGTCGTCCATGCGGCCGATGGCTTCAGCGACGTGGGCCAGCGATTGGTCGATCCAGGCCGCGGCGGAGCGATCGGTCGACGTCATGCCGACGGCTCGGTGTCGGGGATGCTCGGGGCGGCAGTGGGTAGTGGTACACTCGCCGGAAAGGTCGGCAATTGGCGCGTTGTGCCGGTTCGGAACCGGGTGGACCTGGGGAGAATCGTCAATCAACCTTGGGTCTGTTCCACTTCTCCGAAGCTGACGTTCGCGGTGCGGCCCGGAATGCCACCGAACCTGCCGACATCATAGCCACGCCTCGAGTAGAGGCTTCGTCTCGAGCACCTCGGCACGGTTCCGTTCGCGCGATAGAAGCAGCGGTTGGCGATTGAGCAGCATGGAATCGCCGAATTCATGCGCGCGGTATCGATACGCGGTGAAGGCTGCGGAGGCCTTAGCGAGCAGAGCATCATCGGCAAAGGCGCGCAGGAGCTCGAAATGGCTTTCGCCGGGCTGGTGGACGCCTGTGAGAATCGCATCGACCACGCGAAGCCGCGTGCCCCGCGCGATGCGCCCTGTCGCAATGCCATTTCCGGCACGCACATTGCCGCCGGGATTGGCGGCTGCTTCAAGTGCGCGCACTACGCTTGTGCCGATCGCAATGATGCGGCTGCCGCGCAGCTTCGCCCGCGCGACCTGCGCCGCGGTGCGCCCAGGGATGCGGTATGGCTCGTCGAAGGGAAGGCGCGAGTCGAGCGCGGGATCGCCGGTGGAAGACACGCCCGCAGCATGCGTGAGTGTTGCAAAGCCAACGTCGTGCCGACGCCAGGCTTGGAGCGTGCGCCAGTCGAGCGCGAAGCCTGCCGACGGCGCCTCGAACGCGACCGGCCCGGCGGCAATCTTCGTCCAAACATCCCACAGTGCCAACGGCTGGGGAACATGCGCGTATTGGATCGGCCGGCCGTGCTGCGCCAGTCCTGCAAGCACCGCTGCGCGGTTGCCTGGGAAGTGCAACTCGAGAAGGCGTGGATGGTCGAGAAGGCGCTCGACGACGGCGTCAAGCGAGCCGAGCCGGAGGCGATCGCCTGGTGACAGCGGAGGTGGAGGCAGCCGGTCTTCCGTGCGCGTGCGGTGATCGCCCGAGCCGAAGGCAATCGCCACGAAACGGGTTGGATCGGGAAGTGACAGCCAGCCCGCCAGGCGGATCTCGATCGCCTCACCGCTTGGGACATGCGTGCCGTGCAAGCTGGCAGGCAAGGTCGCGGCGTCATTGGCGACGACCTGATCGCCGGGACCGAATAGCGTCGCGATTCCAGCGCGCGGCAGGTCGCGCATCGTGCCGTCCGCCTCGACGACCAACAGCCTGGCTGCGCGCCGATCGGAACGATCGGCGGCAATCATGCGCATGCCCCGGCGTGAAGCGTAGCGCGGACCTGTAACGCGTCGATCATCTTTTCGATGATCTCGGCAGCAGCCAGTTCGGGGCGTTTCAATGTAGACGGATCGGCGTCAGGAAGCGCTAGCGCGTGCAGCGGGGTGTCCATGTCGCCAGGGTCGGGTGCGAGGAGCCGTATGCCGTCGGCTTTCGCCTCCTCCTCCCAAATCGCCGTCAGATGGGCAAGAGCGGCCTTGCTCGCCCCATACGCGCCCCAGCCGGGATAGGCGTTCACCGCCGCGTCGCTGGAGATGTTGATCACCATCGCGCCACGGCCCTCGCGTGCGGACGCGGCAAGCGCACCGAACAGGGCCTTCGTCAGCCGGAACGCGCCGACCAGGTTGACCGCGAGCGCCACTTCCAGCTCCTCGCACTCAGTATCGGCGAGGAGCGCCAGAGGGACAGGGCCGAGGCTCGAGGCATTGTTGATCAGGACGTCGAGCCCGCCGAGGCTGGCAGTGACCTGTAGTGCGATCGAGTAGGTGTCCTCCTTCTTGCCGACGTCGCCGACAATGCCGTGCGCGCCCGTCTCGTCAGCGATGCGTTCGACATTCGCGGCGGTGCGAGCGACGAAGGCCACGCACGCACCCTGCACGGTCAGCTGCCGCACAAGCGCCATTCCGAGCCCGGAGGTGCCGCCCGTGACCGCCACGCGAAGTCCTTGAAGATCAATATTCGACTGCATTGCCGGTGCTCCTTCAAGCTTTATGGCCCTTGCTACAAGTTCAAGTTAACTTGAAGTCAAGCGGGAATCGTGCTTTCGTTCATGCATGGATTCCATGCTGACCATCACCGACGTGTCGCGGCGCAGCGGCGTCGCCTCATCGGCCCTGCGCTTCTACGAGGAGCGCGGGCTGATCGCGTCCGAGCGGGCCGGCTCGGGACACAGACGCTATCCGCGATCCGTGCTGCGCCGGATCGCCTTCATCGTCTTCGCGCAGCGAATTGGGCTGACGCTTGAGGAGATCGGCGCCGAGCTCGCCAAGTTGCCAGCCGATCGCGTGCCGTCGCGTCGGGATTGGTCGCGGTTGTCGGGCCAGTGGACTAAGCGCATCGACCAGCGCATCGCCGAGTTGCAGCGCCTGAGGTCCGGGCTTACCGAGTGCATCGGTTGCGGCTGTCTGTCGATCGACCGGTGTAGCCTTGCGAACCCTGCCGATATGGCAGGACGCAAGGGGCCGGGGCCGAGGTATTGGCTGGGGTGAGTTGGCAGGCAAGTGGACACCTCGAACTACCGGCATTTCCAGAGTGGGTGGTGCGACAATGAGGTTGCGAACAGCCTGACGCGCGGCGGGGGCTGGAT
>NZ_JAMYSP010000065.1:0-17727 GCF_040322015.1 Mesorhizobium sp. M0208
GCCGGGGGCGAAAGCTTCCTGTGCCAAGGCAATAGCTTTCGACCTCTGCCATATTGCCGAGGTCGAGATTACGCGTGTTGCAAGCGCATCATAACACGAAAAATTCATCTGCGGGTCGCCCGTTTCGCGAGCCGTCTCGAGCGCCGCGGAACAGTGGGTCGCCTCATCCGTGGGGCGACGCAGCGGCGAAACCGATTTTTCCTCCAGACGGGCGTCCTTGGTCGACTTGGGCCCTTGCGCTTTTTAGAGGCGCAGCGAATGGCGCGACTGCGCGCATTGCGTGGTCCACTTCATCAGATGCGGCGCAAGTCAGTATCAGGTGCGGAACGCGATCTTGCGCTGTTCAATCTTGCCATCGACAGCAAGCTGCGGGGTTGCGACCTGGTCACGATCACCGTCGGAGACGTCGCCCTTTCCGGCAGCGTGCGTGATCAGGCGATGATCGCGCAGAAGACAGGGAGCGGCGCTTTCACAAGGCGTCGCTCCGTGACCCGATTACAGACAACCAGACGGGTATCCTGGACATCCGCTCTTGCCCACATAACCAACAGATCATTCGGCAGGCACAGTCGTTCGGTCTGGTGCGGCTTCGCGGTATTCGCTCCAGGCCTGCCGCAGGATTTGCACCGATGAGGTTAGAAAGATACCGGCCATAAGTGCGGCGACGGCCAGATCCGGCCATGCGCTTGACGTACTCCAGACGCCGAGAGCTGCGGCCATCACCACCATGTTGCCGATCGCGTCGTTGCGCGAGCACAGCCAAACCGAGCGGACATTCGCGTCACCATCCTTGTAGGGCATCAGAAAACCAACGGAAGCAAGATTGGCGGCAAGGGCCAGAAAGCCGATGATGCCCATGACTTCCGCGCTGGGTACGCCGAGGATCAGCGTCTGATAGACGGTCGAGCCGGAAACCCAAAGCGCCATCAGGCTGAGCGACAGACCCTTGAGCAGCGCAGCCGTTGCGCGCGTCCTCAAGCTCGCGCCGATGACCGCAAGGCTCAGCCCATAGGTGAGGGTGTCGGCGAGGAAATCCAGCGCGTCGGCCTTCAGCGCCTGAGAACCGGCAAGTGAGCCGGCAGTCATTTCGGTCAGGAACATGGCCGCATTAATAGCGATGACCGTCCACAGCACACGCCTGTAGCGCGGGTTCATGCCGTCAAAGACCGGCACGCCGCCCGAACAGCATGAGGCTTCCGCTGCACGATCATGCGAATGACCGTGCAGCTTCGCCGGCAGAACCAGCGGCGGCGGTCCCGCACAGCTTTTGGTTTTATGATCGCAGCAAGCTTCAGACATGGGGCGACTCCTCAGTGAAGACACTGTAGGATCTCTAGTGGCTAGAGGTTCAAGAGGCTTTTTATGGATTTGTCGATCGGTGAATTGTCTCGTCGCGCGGAGGTGAAAATACCGACGATCCGCTACTACGAGCAAATTGGGCTGTTGCCCGAAACGGGTCGAACCGAAGGAAAGCAGCGACGCTATGGAAGGAGGGCAGTAGCGCGGCTTGCCTTCATCCGGCACGCGCGAGAACTCGGCTTCGAGGTTGATGCGATCCGTACGCTGCTTTCGCTGCAGGATGATCCGGATCAATCATGCGCCCGCGCCGACGAGATCGCGAAGGCGCGGCTGGTCGAGGTGGAGAAGCGCATCGCCGGTCTTAAGGCTCCGCGCAGGGAATTGCGGAAGATGGTCGAGGAATGCGCCTGCGGGCGGGTCGGCGAGTGTCGCGTGATCGAAACGCTCGCCGACCGAACGCATGCGCATGGGAAGTTGGCGGCAAGTTGATCGGAGAACCGGCGCACCTTCACAGAATGTCAACCCCGACTCGAAGCATTCAGGCGTCAGCTAGAAGCGATAACGCACTCCGACTTGCGCGAGCACAGGCCAATTTAGACAGCGCGCGGCAGGCTCACCGGGAAGCTGGGTCCGGGGGGCAGGGCGTTGCCGGGCAATGTTCGATCGCGGCGACATGGCGTTGCCTGTGGATTCTTGTATACGAGCATCCCAGTATAGCCGGCTGCCGGCTGTCCGCGGAAGGGAACTGCTCGCCACTTGCATCGATCACGGCGGCTGCGAGGACTTGCATGAAAACAGCCGTTCGCCTTTGCCTGCTGCTCGCCTTTCTGCCGACGTCGCTGGCGCATGCCGGCTGGCAGGCGGTCGAGAAGGTCGAGACCTACGCCATCTCGGGGCAGTCCGGCCCGGAGCTCTATGCCTCGATCGGCGGGCGCGGGCCGCTGCTCGGCGAGCGCCGCGTCATCGCGCATACCAATTTCAAGTTGACCTGGGTGAGGGACTACCAGCCGCAAGGCGACGCCTGCGTACTGGTGTCGGCGCGGCCGAAGCTGATCATCACCTACACCTTGCCGAAACCGGCCGCGCGGCTGCCGGGCGCAATCCAGAAGAACTGGGAGATCTTCTCAGCCGGCCTTGCCGCCCACGAGAAGGTGCATGGCGCCAGCATCATCGACATGGTGCATAAGATCGAGGCGGCCACCATCGGCCTGACCGTCGCCGATGACCGTGGCTGCAGCAAGATCAGGACCGAAGTTACGAGACGTCTCGCCGGAATTTCGCAGGCACAGCGGCAGGCGAGCCGCGATTTCGACCGGGTCGAATTCGGCCCGGGCGGCAAGCTGCGGCAGCTTGTGTTCACGCTGATGACCGGCGGATGATACTGCAGGGCTGCGGGGGGCGGCAGGGTACCACCTTTGCGGCCCTCACGCCTGCTCGGTCGGATAGAGGGTCAGGATGTTGACGTTGACCCGTGGCGGCTGGGTCACCGCGTATAAGATGGCGGCGGCGATGTCCTCGCTTTCTAGTTGCTGCATGTCGCCCAGCCTTTGCTCGACCGCCTGGCGCACATCCGCGCGCATATTCTGGGTGAACTCGGTCTTGACGGCGCCGGGCTCGATGCAGGTGACGCGGATACCGTCCTTGCCGATCTCGCGGCGCAGCGATTCCGCCATCGCGCTCACCGCGTGCTTGGTGCCGGAATAGACCACCGAAGGGTGGATATAACGGCCGGTGCCGGATGAGACGACGACGATGTGGCCGGCGCCTTGCCGCTGCATCGAGGGCAGTGCCGCATGGATCGGATAAAGCAGCCCGAGAATGTTGACGTCGACCATCCGGCGGTACTCTTCCGGCGTCGTGTTGCGGAACGGCGCGGCGACGCCGACGCCTGCAACCGCAAGCAGAATGTCGAGCCGGCCGTACTCCTGCTGGACCCGTTCGACCATCGCCGTGGCTTGCGTTTCGTCGGTGACGTCGACGACAATCGGCAGCGCCGCACTGCCGGTCTCACGGATCCGCCTCGCCAGATTGTCCAGGCGCTCGGCGCGCCGCGCAGCAATCACCAGCGTGGCGCCCTCGGCCGCCAGCGCCAAGGCGGTGGCCTCGCCAATGCCTGAGGAGGCACCAGTCACCAAGGCGATCTTGCCGCTCAGTTTTCCTGTCTGCATCTTTTTCTCCCGAGGTTTTGGATACGCCCTGAAGCTAGGTGCGGATGCTCTGAAAGCAATGCTTATGGGCGACTGAAGGACCGGACGGCTTGCGGGACAGAAGGGCCGGGACAGCGCCCTCCGGCAAGCCCATGTCTGCGCAATTTTCTTTGGGCGAACGAGCGGGCCTTGACGTGACTGGAGCTGTTGCGTCTTGATACGGGCTGCGGGGCTTCGCATGAAAACAGCTGATCGACTATGTCTGCGGGTGGCTTGTTTGCATGCGACGCGCCTGCAGGCACCACCGCGATCCTCTCGTGACCGACCGGGCTGAGCGCAAGATGAAGGTCCTCGTCGTCTATTGCCATCCCTGCACGGACAGCTTCAATGGCGCCGTCCGCGATATGGTGCTGGAGACGCTTGCCGATCGCGGCCATCAGGTCCACCTGCTCGACCTCTATGCGACCGGCTTCGATCCAGTCATGCGCACGCAGGAGTGGCGCGGCTACCACGACAAGGCGGCGAACCTGCAACCCGTGCACGAACATGCGCAGGAGCTGCTCTGGGCGGAGGCGGTCGTCTTCATTTACCCGACCTGGTGGTATGGCGTGCCGGCGATGCTGAAAGGCTGGCTGGAGCGCGTGCTGGTGCCGGGCTTCGCTTTCGAGATGCCGACCGCACGACGCGGTCCGCGGCCCAAATTGCGGCACATACGCCGGGTGATGGCGATGACCACATGCGGTGCCACGCCGCTGATGTCGTGGATCATGGGGCAGCCCGGCCGGCGAACCCTGCTGCGCGGCTTCCGCTCCGTCTGCCATCCGCTGTGCCGGACCAAATTCCTGGCGCTCTACCGGATGGACAGCGTCTCGGCCGCCGGTCGCCAGGCGCATCTGCAGCGGGTCAGGAAAGCGGTTGCAAGCCTTGGTCGCGCTGATGCGGTCGCCGCCACAGTGCCTGGCTGATAAGCTAGGCGAGCCGCCACCGGAACAGGCGCGTTGACTCTATTCCCCATTTCTGGAAATCTGGAAATATGGACAAGACGCTCGCCCTTTCCGCACTTGCCGCGCTCGGCCAGGAGACCCGGCTGGACGTTTTTCGCCTTTTGGTGCGGGCCGGCGCCGAGGGCGTAGCTGCGGGCGAGATCGCCTCACGGCTCGCCGCGTTGCCGAATACGATGTCGGCCCATCTCAAGATACTGTCCCATGCCGGCCTGGTGCGGACCGAACGAGAGGGCCGCAGCGTGCGCTACTTCGCCGATATGACCGGCTTTCGCGATCTGCTGGCCTACCTCATGGAGGATTGCTGCAATGGCGCGCCGGAACTTTGCCAACCTGTCATCCAGGCTGTGACCTGCAACTGCTAGGGGGAGGAGGTTCGTCTTGGTCAATCTTTCCCGCCGCCTTGCCGCCGAAGCCCTCGGCACAGCTCTGCTGGTCGCCACCGTGGTCGGTTCCGGCATCATGGCTGACAGGCTGAGCAATGATGTCGCCGTCTCCCTGCTCGGCAACACCTTGCCGACCGGGGCGATCCTGGTCGTGCTCATCACCATATTCGGGCCGATATCCGGAGCGCACTTCAACCCGGCGGTGACGCTGGTATTTGCGCTTCGACGCGAGATCGAAACGAACGCGGCGCTTGCTTACGTCGCCGCCCAGATTGCCGGCGGCATCGCCGGAACGTTGCTCGCGCATGCGATGTTCGAACTGCCGATCCTGCAAGTGTCGGCGACGGTGCGAACCGGAAGCGGGCAATGGATTGCGGAGCTGGTTGCCGCCTTCGGGCTGGTCTTCACCATCCTCGCCGGCCTGCGCTCACGTCCGGATTCGATCCCCTGGCTGGTCGGGCTCTATATCACCGCCGCCTATTGGTTCACCGCGTCGACATCCTTCGCCAATCCGGCCGTCGCCATCGCCCGTGCGTTCTCCAACACGTTTGCCGGGATCCGCCCCGCCGATCTGGCGGGGTTCATCGCCGCCGAGCTTTTGGGCGCGTTGCTGGCCATGGCATTGGCAGGGTGGCTGCTCGTCCAACCGAAACCAGTCCGACAGATGAAAGCTGCGCAATGACCATCACCATCTACCACAACCCCGATTGCGGCACCTCGCGCAACACGCTGGCCATGATCAGGCAGTCCGGCGAGGAGCCGGAGGTGATCGAATATCTGAAGAACCCGCCATCGCGGCAAAAACTCGTCGAGCTGATCGCGGCGATGGGCATGACGCCGCGCCAATTGCTACGAGAGAAGGGCACGCCCTATGGCGAACTCGGCCTGGGCGACCCCAAGTGGAGCGACGACGAGATCCTCGATTTCATGCTGGCGCATCCGATCCTGATCAACCGGCCTATCGTGGTGACGCCGCTCGGCACCATGCTCGCCCGACCCTCCGAAGCGGTGCTCGATATCCTGCCCAATCCGGATATCGGCCCGTTCACCAAGGAGGACGGCGAGGTCGTCATCGACGCCAGCGGTAAGCGCGTCGGCTAGATATCGTCTTATTTCGATCTTTGTCGAAATTCTCTTGACGTGCAGCGATTCTGGAAATAGCTTATTTCCATGAAACTCGAAAAAGCAGCCGCGCAACTTGAAGCCCTCGGCAACCCGACGCGGTTGCAGCTCTATCGGACGCTGGTGCGAGCCGGCGATGAGGGGCTGCCGGTCGGGCGCATCCAGGACAGGCTCGGCATCGCCGCCTCGACGCTGTCGCATCACCTCAAGCGGCTGGTCGACACCGGCCTGGTAACGCAGGAGCGCCAGGCGACCACGCTGATCTGCCGGGCCAACTATCCCGCCATGAACGGGCTCATCGGATACCTCGCGGACGAATGCTGCGCCGACGGCACCTGTGCGCCGGCATCGGCGGAAGCGGTCGCCAAAACGGCGGCGTGATTTTTTTGGCATTATAATTCGAAATTACCGGAAGGATGGAAGATATGGATACGATCGAAAAACTCCCTGTGGCGGTGATCGGCGCCGGGCCGGTCGGTCTGGCGGCAGCGGTCCACCTCATCGCGCAGGGCGTTCCTGTCAAAGTCTATGAAGCCGGCAATGCGGTTGCATCCAATCTCAGGGATTGGGGCCATGTCCGGGTGTTCACGCCTTGGCGCTATTGCGTCGATCAGGCGGCCAGAGACCTGCTCGAGGCGCATGGCTGGCGGATGCCCGAGCCCGAGGCATTCCCGACCGCGGACGACCTCGTCGCGGACTATCTCGAGCCGCTTGCAAAGCTTCCGCAATTGTCGCCGTCGATCGAAACCGGCGTCCGCGTCTTCGGCATTTCGCGCTGGGGCGCCGACAAGGTGCTGAGCAAGGGACGCGGGAACCGGCCATTCATGCTGGTGGTCGAAACCGCCACCGGCACCAGGCGCGACAGCGCCCGCGCCGTCATCGATGCGTCGGGAACCTGGCAGATGCCGAACCCGCTCGGCGCCGGCGGAATTCCTGCAGAAGGCGAAGCCGAATTTGCCGACCGCATCGCCTACGGCATACCCGATATTCTCGGCCGCGACCGCAGCCTTTATGCGGGGAAGACGACGCTGGTCGCCGGCTCCGGCCATTCGGCCGCCAATGCGGTGCTGGATCTCGCCAGCCTGGCAAATGTGGAGGCCGGCACGGCTTTCATCTGGACAACGCGCGGCACCGATCTGGTGCGCATCTATGGCGGCGGCGATGCCGACCAATTGCCGGCACGGGGCGAACTCGGCGCCGAAGTGCGCGAACTCGCCGAGAGCGGCGGCGTCAGGCTGGTGACGGGCTTTGCGGCTGTTTCGATCCGCGATGCCGACGGACGGCTGGTCGTCGAAGGCCAGACCAGGGACGGCTTGCAGGCGCTTGGCCCGGTCGACCGCATCATCGCCGCGACCGGACAACGCCCGGATCTGTCGCTGACGCGCGAGCTTCGGCTCGAGCTCGATCCGTGGCTGGAAAGCGTCAAGGCACTGGGGCCGCTGATCGATCCCAACGAGCACTCCTGCGGCGACGTGCCGCCGCACGGCCACCGCGAGCTCAGCCATCCAGAGCAACGGTTCTATACGGTCGGCATCAAGAGCTATGGCCGCGCGCCGACCTTCCTGCTGCTGACCGGCTATGAGCAGGTCCGCTCCGTCGCCGCAGCGATCGCCGGCGACATGGTGGCGGCCGACAATGTACAGCTCGTGCTGCCGGAGACCGGCGTCTGCACCGTGCCGACCATCGGTACTGCCGACAAGGGGTGCTGCGGCGGTCCGGCGCCCGCCGCTTCGGATGCCTGCTGTGTCGCCGATGTCGAGGCGAAGACGATCGGCAAAAGCGGTTGCGGCTGCAGCGTCGCGGCATGAGCCTTTCGCCGCCTTCGACGGCCATCCTGCGCAGCCGCGGCGTGATCATAACCACGCTTGGCCTGACGCAGATCATGGCGTGGGGATCGTCCTACTATCTTCCCGCGGTCATTGCACCGGCGGTCTCCTCCGATACCGGCTGGCCGCTGGCATGGGTTGTCGGCGGGCTGTCTCTCGGCTTGCTCATGGCGGGATTGATTTCTCCGCGCGTCGGTTCATCGATCGAGCGGGATGGCGGCCGCAACGTCCTGGCATTCAGCGCCGGATGCATCGGGGTCGGCCAGATCGGGCTAGCCCTTGCTCCCAACCTTGCGGCCTATATCGCTGCCTGGCTGATCATCGGACTGGGCATGGGTGCGGGGCTCTACGATGCCGCTTTCGCCACGCTTGGCCGCCACTACGGCCACGGCGCGCGCTCCGCAATCACCGCGCTGACGCTGTTCGGCGGTCTTGCGAGCACGATCTGCTGGCCGATCTCAGCCTTGCTGCTGGGGGAGGTCGGCTGGCGCGGCACCTGCCTGGTTTACGCCGCCTTTCAGCTGGCAATTGCGCTTCCGCTCTATCTGGTGATCCTGCCCCGCGCGGCGCCGCAACCGGCAGTCAAACCAGAATTGAAGGAGGCGGCACCGGTCCTGGAAAACAATATGGATCCGTCGATCATGATCGTTCTGGCCGCGACCCTCACGCTTGCGGCGGTAATCTCCTCGACGCTGTCGGTGCATCTGCTCACCATCCTGCAGGGCAGCGGCATGGCGCTGGCCGCAGCCGTCGGGCTCGGCGCTCTGGTCGGCCCGTCCCAGGTGGCGGCGCGCGCGATCGAGATGATGATTGCGCGCTACCACCATCCGATCCTGACCAAGTTCGCCTCAGTTGCCTTTGTGGCGATCGGCGTTTCGGCGCTCTGGGCCGGCATGCCAATCATCCCGGTGGCGCTCGGTTTCTATGGCGCGGGCATCGGCCTCGAATCCATCGCACGGGGAACGCTGCCGCTCGCGCTGTTCGGCTCGAACGGCTATGCGAGACTAATGGGTCGCCTCGCCATGCCGAGCCTGATCGCCCAGGCGGCGGCACCCTCGGCCGGCGCATTGCTGCTGGAGCGCTTCGGCCCGCATGGGACGTTGGCCGCGCTTTCCGGTCTGGCGCTGGCCAACGTCCTCTTGGCATGCGGCTTGGGCTGGCGGATGCTCCGCCGGCGGGAATCGCAGGTTCAATCCCGATAGGATTTGACCAGCGTTCACCCCCTTCACCTGGGTAGCGGGAGATCTTCTAAGGGGTCGGCAAGGAAGGATGCGGCGATCAGATCGTCGGCATCCAGCCGCAGGGAGCCTTCGGCGCCTCCCATGATGGCGGCAACTTTCTGAAACGTCTTCATCTCGTGCTCGGTGATCTGGGCGCTTCGCATTCTGGCTTTGAGGTCAGCAACGCGCAGCCCCAAACTGTGGGACATTCCGATTTTACGGTTCGACATGGTAAGATGCTCCTCCCCGGCCCATGTTTGTTTTGCCACCCGCCCTTATTCGCATTTCCTCCGCCTGCCTAAATATGAGGCATCGCGAATACAGCGCCCGAACGCCCGATGCAAGGGAAGGTTCCGGCGCGCAGAGGTCACGAAATAATAATGCGAAGGAAGCACGGCCGATGGTCCGGCCGGAGGTAGGACTTAGGTACGACGCCCCGCCAGACAGAGGGTTCCGGAGGCTTATCGGCTGGCGAGGACCATGCGGTTGCCTTCGCTGTCGCGAAACTCCGCCACCGTGCGGCCCGGCTGCCACGGCGCCTCATGAGGTTCGGTGACGGTCTCGACGCCGCCCGCTTTCAACGCCGCGGTCATTGCTCCGACATTTTCGTCGACCAGCACCAATACCGGCTCCGCGGCGGGGGTGTCGTCGGCGCGCCTGATGAAATGCAGGTTCGTCACGGCATGCGGAAACGCCAGCTCGATCCAGCGCCAGCCGCCATCGCCCATCTTCTGGTCGGCCAGCACCTGACAGGCGAGATGCCTGGTGTAGAACGCCTTGGCACGGTCCTGGTCGAACACTGGAAGCTCGGCAAACTGGATATGCATGATCGTCTCTCCTGCTTGATGGCTGCCGCGCAGCCGCCCACGCGGAAAAGACGATGCGGGCAACCGAAAAGATTCTTCGGTAGTGAGAATCTTTTCGGCGCGGCCGGTCGTCCTTCGTTCATACCAACCAGTCAGGAGACGACGATGAACTATGCGCTTATTCGATATGGTGTGAACCAAGCCGACCTGGACAATAACCGCGCGCTGGTCGAAAAAGTGTTCGAAGCGCTGGGCGAGGCGGCACCGCCGACGGTGCGCTATCTCGTGCTCGAGCTGGACGATGGTTCGTTCGTCCACATCGTCGGTCAGGACGGCGATTCGTCGACGCTGACCGGGCTTGCGGCCTTCAAGGCGTTTACGGAAAACCACGCCCAGCGCCGCTCGACCCCGGCAATGCGATCGCCTGTCAAAGTCATCGGCAACTACCGTATGCTGGCGGATCAAAACGCCGGGTAGCGCCTGCCATGCCGCTCGCGCAGAAATGGGAAGCTACGCCGAAAATGAACAGGGCGACTTTGGAGGCGATGCTCGTCGGGTTGCGGCCAAGGCTGCATCGTTACTGCGCGCGCATGGCCGGCTCGGTGATCGACGGCGAGGATATCGTCCAGGAGGTGCTGATCAAGGCGCTGCAGGCGATCGACGGCGGCGCGATGGTCGAACGGCCGGAGCAATGGCTGTTTCGCATCGCCCACAATGCCGCGCAGGATCATCTGCGGCGGCGCAATCGGGAAAGGTCGCGCATGACCGAGGCCGACATGAGCGTCATCGAGGATCCCTCCGGCAGCGCCGACAGCCGGCTCGCCGCCCAGACCGGCCTGCGCTCCTTCATGCAGCTTTCGGTGCCGCAGCGCAGCGCCGTGATCCTGGTCGACGTGCTCGGCCTCAGCCTGCACGAGACCTGCGAAGTCACCGGCGCGACGCTCGCCGCCACCAAGGCCGCGCTGCATCGCGGGCGGGCGCAGCTCAAGCTGCTGGCGCTGCAGCCCGAGCAGGCGCTCGCGCCGAGGCTCGACGCCGATGACGAGCGCCGGCTGCGGCGCTATGTCGACCTGTTCAACGCGCGCGACTTCGACGCGGTCAGGGCTCTGATCGCCGAGGACGTCCGGCTCGATGTCGTCAACCGCGTCCGCCTGCGCGGCAAGGCCGAAGTGTCGACCTATTTCGGCAATTACGACCGCGCGACCGATTGGGCGCTGTCGCTGGGCTTTGTCGACGGCCGGCCGGCGATCCTCATCCGCAACCCTGGGGACCCGGACGGCGCCGTGCGCGGCTTCATGCTGGTCGAATGGGCGGGCGAGGAGGTCATCCAGATCCGGGATTTCCGCTACGCACCCTGGTGCTTGCCCGATGCGGAGATCAGTACGATAGAGCGGTGAGGGGCTTGCCGCGATGGCGCGCGGAGGCGACGGGGCCAAGGTTGCGCCACCGGACAAGTCTGCCATCGCCTCGGTCACCAAGCTGAAGGGTTCCGCTTCCGATTTCGGGGAGCGGTATCGTCGCGAAGAGGATCTACGGCCCACAGCCGTCATGCTCGATATAGAGCGGCGCCAGCTTTCGGATCAGGCAGCCTCTTCCTAGTTGACCCAAACGCAATTGCCAGATGGCCGCAAGTTCTTAGAGCGGTTCCGGCTCTCCTGGAACCGGTAACCCACTCTAACTATTTGTTTTGCCGCATTTATGCGGACGCAAAATGATTCCATTTGGCTGCAAAATGCTCTAGCCGACACGCACGCGGCGCGTCACCTGGCCATTGCTCTCCCAGTATGTGTGTTTCTTGGCAATCAAGGGATCGTCCATCGCCGGTTGAATTTGTCCCGTGGTGCTGACCGCGCGCGAGGTCACCGTGTGTTCTCCAGGAGAGGGATTTGCCCAAGCCAGGGACCAAATTTTCCAGGCGTGCTCTGCCTCCTCACTGTGGTCAATGGTCGCTGGTGCCCAAGGCCCCTGGTCGATTTGAACTTCGACCCGGTCGATCGGCGCCCCCCAGGCTGCGCCAACGATGCGGTAATCCGAGTCTTTCCGGGTAACCTTCGCAGGCGCGGACTTTATCAGCGCTCGCCCGACTGACGTCTCGGCCCATACGGTCTCGCCGTTGTGGTCCTCCTCCCGGATGGTGACATAGTCACGGGCCATCAGAAGGCTCATGAACCGCGTATCGCGAACCTCGATGCGCTTTAGCCACTTGACGTTGGCGATCCCGTACCAGCCTGGCGCAATGAGCCGTACCGGGAAGCCATTGGGCGCCGGCAAGACGGCTCCATTCATTTCATAGCAGAGGAGATTATCGGGGTTCATCGCGTGGGCGAGCGACATGCTGCGAGCGAAGTTCTGCTGCATCTTGACGTCGCGTATTGCGACCTCGCCTTTGTCAGTACCGAAAAAGACGACCTCGATGCCCTTCTCCAGAACGCCGGCTTCCTCGAGGATCGGGGCGAGCGGCGTCCCAGCCCAGCGGGCATTGCCGATGCCGCCGGTGAAGAAGGGAAACCCGTGGTTGCCCGAGCATTCCACTGTGAAAACGACCTCCTGCCGCGGTCGTGCCCTGATGTCGGCGAGCGTCAATTTTAAGGGCTTGTTGACCAGGCCTCCGATCTCCATCGACCATGTCTTCTCGTCGATCGTTGGTCGGTTGAAATGCGAGATGCTGAAGAACTTGTCGTTTGGCGTTATCCAGCTATCCAAATCTTCCCAGACAAGCTGTTTCTGGATACCTACCGGATCGGGATTTTCGGTCGGCTGATCCAGCCATGGAATAACTTCCTCGCTCGGCCGTGTTGGAAAAGCGTAAGCCCGACGCGAGGTATAGAGAGCAGCAATTGCGGCAAGAGCCGCGCTTCCTTGAACAAGAAGTTCTCTGCGCTGAAAATCAGGCATGTTGTTTACCTCCCAGTTGATCGTTGATCCGGAACGGGCTGCAACGTGCCTTCGGCCGTAGCCTGATCACGGATAGGCGACACAATGTGAAGTCTGCCCATTCGGAAGTATCCGGATGGCTCAGACAATCACCGACGCAAGTCAGGCATGTGAAGCGTTGGACGAAACTCTGGCTCGCGTTTCGCATGCCAAGAGTGCGCCTTTGAGAAGGACGTGTCCACAACTTGGACGGGACATGATGATGATTGCGACATTCCATGCCGATTTTCGGTCCTGCCAAATCGTTGCTGCTCGGATCGCTGCCGAACGCCCGCTTCTGGGTCATTTCGGGACCTTCGTGGGTTCTCGTCGAACCGGTGTTTCCTGCCGGCCAGTGGGTTGGTCGGGCGGCCGGCATCGCCCTGGTCGCCTGGGGCGGCGCAACGCTTTGGTCTGACGACCAGGGCTGCCTCGAATGTCGCATTTGCAGGAAACGATCCCTCCTGACGCAAAGTGCATCGCACCGCCCAGCCAGGCCGGCTCACAACGCGTCGGGGCGGACCGGCGGTGACGTCAAGCTTACGCAGGCATTCAGGCGTCGAGGAACTTTGAATCTTGGCGTCCGTTTATCCGAATGTCGGGTATGAAGGGCTCCGCCAATGAATGTCAGCGATGAAAGGACTGTATCGCTTTGGGCGGCAACCGAAGTCGCGCCTGAGGCGGTTCCGCTCGAGCGGAGTGAACAGGTCGATGTCGTGGTCGTCGGATCTGGCATTGCCGGACTGTCGGTCGCCTACCAACTGGCCGTCGCCGGGCAAAAGGTGGCGGTGCTCGATCGCGGCCGGATCGGAAGCGGCATGACGGCACGCACCACCGCGCATCTGTCGTCGATCTGCGACGACTATTTTTCGGAACTGATCAAATTGCGCGGCGAGGAACTGGCGCGGATTTACTACCAAAGCCAGTCGGCGGCTATCGACCGTGTCCAATCGATCCAGGAAGCAGAGGGTATCGCGTGTGATTTCCGCCGCCTCGACGGCTTTCTGTTTCCGGCGTCAGGCAGAAGGGAATCCGTCATCGAGCGCGAACTGGGCGCCGCTCTGAAGATTGGTGTCGACGTCGAGAAAACCGCAGGCGTGTCGTTTGCAGGCTTTTCGGATACGCCCGTCCTTCGCTACGCCAATCAGGCGACATTTCACCCCCTCGAATATCTCCGCGGGCTGGCTGCGGGCATTCGCGCGCGCGGCGGCATGCTTTATGCGCAGACCATCGTCGACAAGGTCGCGGAGACCGACGGCGGCGTCCGCGTAAGCACGGTCTCGGGCTTTACCGTGTCTGCCAGATCGGCCGTTGTCGCCACTAATTCGCCGATCAACGATCGGGTCGCGCTCCACACCAAGCAAGCGCCGTATCGGACCTACGCGATGTCGTTCGAGATCGCGCGCGACGTTTTGCCGGATGCACTCTATTGGGACACGCTGGATCCCTATCACTACGTTCGCCTGCAGCCTGGTGAAGGCAAAACCGACTTTCTGATCGTCGGTGGTGAGGACCACAAGACAGGGCAGGCCGACGATGCCGACAACCGCTTCGCGGCCCTGGCGGACTGGATCAAAAAATTGGTGCCCGATATCGGCGCGGAAACCAATCGATGGTCCGGGCAGGTGATGGAGACCGTCGACTATGCCGGGTTCATCGGCCGCAATCCCGGCAACCGGCATGTCTTCGTGGTCACCGGCGATTCCGGTCAGGGCATCACCCATGGGGTTGTTGCCGGCCAATTGGTTTCCGACCTGATCCTGAAGGGGGAAAGCCCTTGGCGGGAACTTTACGAACCCTCCCGCAAGACGGTACGGGCGATCGGCGACTATTTGGCGGAGAATGCGACAGCGATCAGGAGTTTTGCCGAGTATGTCGCGCCTGGCGAAATCGATTCCGCCGATAAGCTGCGGCCGGGAGAGGGCGCCATCGTGCGCGAAGGGCTTACCAAAGTCGCGGCTTTTCGCGATGAGGACGGCACGCTCCACAAGCGCTCGGCCGCATGCACCCATGTCGGCTGCCACGTCCATTGGAACTCATTGGAACGCTGCTGGGACTGCCCCTGCCACGGCTCGCATTTTGCCGTCGACGGCACGGCTTTGAACGGGCCGGCCGTATCGCCCCTGGCTCCTGTCGGATAATTTTTTTTTCGCCCCCGCCGCGCAACTCACAATTCCTTCTCGGCCAGCTCCCGAAATGCGTCGGGAACCGACCGCTGTAGTCCGAGCGCGACCGAGGCGTAGCCGACCGCCTCCCAGCCGAAGCGGTCGCGGATCTTGTCGATGGCGCGATCCGCGATCCAGCGCGCCGCGTCCTTCCGGGTGCCGGGGCGGCGGCGGTCGTCGAGCCCGAGCGGCAGCTCCAGTTGCAGCCCGGCATGCTGCTCCAGATGCGATACGGCGATCGCCAGCAGCGAGATGGTCTTTTCGTGCGGATGGTCGATGAGCACCTTGCGCACCAGCGCCTCGGCGATTTCGGCCAGCATGGCGGTTGCCGAAATCGGCTGGTCGAGCGTGACCGAGCGCGTCACCGAGCGCAAATCGGCAAAGCGGACACGAACCGTCACCGTGCGGCCGGGCCGGGATTTCGCACGCAACCTGGTGGCGACCCTGTCGGCCAGATGCAGCAAAGCGGGGACGAAGACCTGCTCGTCGGCCGGTTTTCGGCCGAGCGCCGATTGCGCGCCGGCCGAGCGCGCCCGGCGCTGCGTCTCAAGCTTGCGCGGATCGCGGTTCCACGCCAGCGCATTCAGTTTCTCTCCCGCCGCCGGCCCGAGCAGGCGCTCCAGCGCGCCACTGTTGGTCTTCGCCAACTCGCCGATGGTGTTGACGCCGATACCGGCCAGCCGCTCCCTGGTGACGGGGCCGACGCCCCACATCAGCTCGACCGGCAGCTCATGGAGGAATTCCAGCTCGTGGCGCGGATCGACCACCACGAGCCCGTCGGGCTTGGCCACTTGTGAGGCGATCTTGGCCAGATGCTTGGTGCGGGCCACTCCGACCGAGATCGGCAGGCCGAGCTCGGCCCGCACGCGGCGGCGTATCTTGCCGGCGATCTCGGCCGGCGAGCCGAACAAATGGGTGCAGCCGGCGACGTCGGCAAAGGCCTCGTCGATCGAAATCCGCTCGACCACC
Source organism: Mesorhizobium sp. M0208 (assembly GCF_040322015.1). Classification (NCBI taxonomy): domain Bacteria; kingdom Pseudomonadati; phylum Pseudomonadota; class Alphaproteobacteria; order Hyphomicrobiales; family Phyllobacteriaceae; genus Mesorhizobium; species Mesorhizobium sp. M0208. Next base: position 15,855 of record NZ_JAMYSP010000065.1, read on the forward strand.
GGCGTGAAATCGCCGAGCACCTTGATTGCCGCATCGCCCAGCCGCTGATAGTCCTTGAAATGGCCGCCGACGAAAATGAGTTGCGGGCAGAGTTCCCGCGCCCGCCGTCCCGGCATGCCGCCGCGCACGCCGAACGCCTTGGCCTCATAGGATGCGGCAAGCACTACCCCGCCGCCGACGGCAATCGGCTTGCCGCGCAAGGCCGGGTCGAGCAATTGTTCGACCGAGGCATAGAAGGCATCCAGATCCGCGTGGAGGATGTTGGCTTCCATCCGGCCCGTTCGCTCGCGGCGGCTCGAACGCCGCATTGTCTCGCGTTATGATAGGAACATAAAGAGAACATTGCGGGTGAATTGTCAAGCAGCGCGGAGGCCGCCGCCGCAACCTACAGCGCCATCTTGTAGCCGAGATGACTGGCGGTGAAACCGAGGCGCTCGTAAAAATCGTGCGCCTCCCGTCGACCTTTGTCCGTGGTGAGTTGGACGAAGTTGCAATTGCGCGAACGGCACGTTTCAATCGCCCATTCGACCATCAGTTTGCCGACGCCGCGCGAGCGCCATTGCCGGGCGACGCGAACGCCTTCGATCTGGCCGCGCCAGGCACCCTTCCTGGAGATACCCGGAAGGAAGGTGAGTTGCAGGGTCCCGACCACTTGCCCGGCCTCGACAGCCACGGCCAGCAACTGGTTGGGATCGGCATCGATTGCGCTGAAGGCATCGAGATAGGATGGCGCAAGCGGCGTGGATAGGTCTTCCCGGTCTGCGCCGAGCACATCGTCGGCAAGCATTGCAACGATCGCCGGCAGGTCGGGCGCCTGCGCGCGACGGAATTCGATCTCGCTCATCGCGCGAAGACATACGGTGCGACGTCGGCGATCGCAATATCCGTTTTGACTTGCAAGGGAAGGCCCGCGCCTTCAGGTGATCTCGAACGCCCAGAGGCGGTGGCCGTAGCGGCGGAAGAAGCGGGCGAAGAGGCGCTGCTGTCTGGCACGGGCGAGGTCGGCGGCGCGCCTTTCCTGCCGCCAGCGCGGCATGTTGCGGAACATCGCCAGGAAGCGGGCGGCGTCCTCGAGTGCCTCCTCGGCTGTCTGCGCCGGGCGGATCGCCGCCAGGAACAGAACGCGGCTCGGCTTCATCTGGTCAATCGCCACCTTGCGCTGGCGATGGCCCTGGCGTGCCTTGCGGATGCCGTCCTGGCGGATGGCCGCGAAAGCGGCAAGCATGGCCGGGCTGTCGCCGCTATAGCCGCAGGCATGGGCGAACTGGGCTGGGTTCATCGTCGCTCCCTTGCTGCCGGCCGGCCGCGGTTCCGTGGCTCGCGCCGATTCCAGCCCGCATGAGATATAAGCATAACTCAAATAATTGAACAAGTGAAACTTTCACGTTGATGTAAGCGGAACCGACTCGACTCCGCTCCAAAAACCGATAATGATGTGAACAAAGCAGGAACAACGATGGGGTGGCCATGGCATTGGCGGGCAAGGAAGCGACGATCGCCGATGTCGTCTCGATTGCCGTCGAGTGCATCGATTGCGGCCGCAACAGGTGGTGGAAGCCGGCCGAGCTCAAGCGGCATGGGGTGAGGCCGGAGACGCCGCTATCAGCGCTTTCGGGGCGCCTCATCTGCAAGGCCTGCCGTGCCGATGGCCTGCCGGGCGCCGCCGTTTCGATCCAGGCCGCCTTCATCGACGACCGGCAACGGGTGCGCGCCGAGGCGCGCCTGCTCAACGGTCGAGAGCCGGAGCAGTCGAGGCGGGCTTGAGGGGGGAACTTCCTTCTCCCCTTGGGGGCCTGTTGCGTAATTCGCTGATTGTGATTCTCTGAGACGAAGCTCGGAGGGAATCGCGATGGCAGTGAAGCAGATGGGCCAG
>NZ_JAMYSP010000066.1:0-17595 GCF_040322015.1 Mesorhizobium sp. M0208
GCGCCCGTCGCTTCACCCGCCCAGCAGGGCACAACCCACGCCGGAAACGAACTCAAAACTGGATAGAAACTGGGGGCAACGTCACTCGGCATGCTCTGAGCCCCGGTCCCCCATCATTGGAGCGCAACGAGCCGGGTAATGAAACTGCAAAATACTCATGTGTTAGTTGATCGTAACCGCTGTTCTCAGGCCACGGCCTTGAGTGGCGCGTGGGCGTAGGCCCAGGGCAGCAGGTCGTCGAGCTGGCTTTGCGGATGGCCGGCGACGATGCGGGCGATGACGTCGGCGAGGTAGGCATACGGGTCGACGCCGTTGAGCTTGCAGGTTTCGATCAACGAGGCGATGGTCGCCCAGTGCCCTCCACCGCCGTCGGAACCGGCGAAGAGCGCGTTTTTGCGATTGAGGGCGATCGGTCTGATCGCGCGTTCGACGACGTTGGAGTCGATCTCGACGCGGCCGTCGTCGAGGAAGCGACCAAGTCCAGCCCAGCGCGCGAGCGTGTATCGGATCGCTTCGGCGAGTTTTGTCTTCTGGCTGACCAAGGCGAGCTTTTCGCGCAGCCACGGGTCGAGAGCGTCGATGATGGGTCGGCTCCTCTGCTGGCGAGCGGCGCGGCGCTCCTCAACTGGGCGACCCCGCAGTTCGCTCTCGATCTTGTAGAGTTCGGCGATGCGCTGGAGAGCCTCGGTTGCGATCGGCGCAGGTCCGGACTGCGCCAGTTCATAGAAGCGGCGACGGACATGCGCCCAACAGAAGGCCAGGCTCACGGCGTTGCGCTCGGCCAGCGCCCGGTATCCGGCGTAGCCGTCGACTTGCAGGATCCCGACGAAGCCCTGAAGGTGCCGCAGCGGCTGTTCGGCCTTTCGATCGGGGGCATAAAGGTAGGCGACGCCGGGCGGATCGACCCCGCCCCAGGGTCGGTCGTCGCGGGCATAGGCGAACAACTGGCCCGTCTTGGTCCGGCCCCGGCCAGGATCGAGCACCGGCGCCGTGGTCTCATCGGCGAAGAGCTTCGATGAGGCCTTCAGCTGTTCGAACAGGCGCTCATGCACGGGCCGGAGCAGGAAGGCCGCCTTGCCGACCCAGTCGGCGAGCGTCGAGCGGTCGACGTTCACACCCTGGCGGGCATAGATCTGGGACTGGCGGTAGAGCGGAAGGTGATCGGCATATTTGCTGACCAGAACATGGGCGACGGTCGCTTCGGTCGGAATGCCGCCCTCGACGAGGCGTGCCGCTGCGGGCGCCTGCACCACGACCTCCTCGCAGCTCCGGCAGGCATACTTCGGCCGGCGCATGACGATCACGCGGAACTGGGCCGGCACGATGTCGAGGCGCTCGGAACGATCCTCGCCCATGACGTGCAGCATTCCCTTGCAGCACGGGCAGACCTTGTCGGGGATGTCGATGACCTGCTCGATACGCGGCAGGTGCGCGGGCAGCGACCCACGGTTGGCGCGCCGCTTGCTGGCGCGAGCCTCGCGCTTGGTGGGATCGGCGGTGTCCTCCGCCGCGAAGCCCTCGGCTTCAACCTGCTCTGCCTCTTCCAGGCCCAGTAGCAGCTGGTCGACCGGCAGGCTCTCTGCCCTGCGGCCGAAGCGGTGACGCTGTAGCTCCTTGATGATCTGGCGCAGCCGCTCGTTCTCGGCGCGCTCTGCCGCGAGCATCGCCTGAAGCGCGATCGGATCGTTGGTCAGGGGCTCGGCCGGGTTGCTCACGAAGCCGATTCAATCATGCATTCCAATGCTTTGCCAGCGTCTTGGCCATCCGTTGAATCAACTTGCCGCGACCGGCGCGCGCGTCTCGCGGGCGTCATGCACACGCCGCCAATCCAACCCTTCCAGGAGCGCCTGCAGCTGTGCCGCCGTCAGCCTCACCACGCCATCGGTGATCGCAGGCCAGCAGAACTTCCCGTCCTCCAGGCGCTTCGCCAGCAGGCACACGCCGGTGCCGTCGAAGTAGACGAGCTTGACCCGGTCGGCGCGCTTGGCCCTGAAGACGTAGATCGCGCCGGAGAACGGATCGGCGCCCATCGTGTCGCGCACCAGCGCCGCCAGTCCCTCCGCGCCCTTGCGGAAGTCTACCGGCTTGGTCGCCACCATGACGCGCACGGCGCCGGTCGGCCCGATCACGACCCGGCCTTCAGTGCGCGGATCACCGCCGCCACCGTCCTGGCGTCGGCGCCACGACCGACGCGCATGGCGACACCGTCAATCTCCAGCTCGATCACGCCGGCTTCCCGGGCGGCTTTCCGCTTCCGCGTCGATCTCGCGCGCTTCCCCGCCGGTTCGGGCTCCGGTGCGGCGACCACTGCTGGAACAAACAATGGCTCCGGTGCCCGCGCATTCGCCAACGGCACCCGCGCGGTCCGGCGCCAGGCGAACAGCTGCTGCGGGGACAAGGCATATCGCCGGGCCACCGCGCTCACGGTCTCGCCGGCATCGTAGCTTTCCGCCACGATCCGCGCCTTCTCCTCCGGCAACCATTCGCGCCGTCGGCCGGAGCCCGTGAACACCTCGAAACGCCGCGCGGGCTCGGGATCGTTGGATTTAAGCGTAAGCTCTGAAATCGTCATGTGTCGAAGCCCTCAAAGGCTCCGAGCATCGTCGCTCACGACCACGCGCGAAAGGTGGCGCCGGAACAGCGCTTACAGTTGATCTGATAAAGCGCCGATCCTATTGATGCCATCAGCGCCGATGCCGGGGCTTTTACGCTAGGTTCGTCAAAAAAACGCCGGGTAAGGACGGGGCAGAGTAAATTAGGCGCCTTGGCACAATATGGCCGGCCCGGTCGCACTGGATCACCCGACAGTAGATGCTGCAGAAACCGGCACGGCTCGGGAAATCAACGCCTTAACGTCTGTGGCGGCGTCGACCACGTACTCCGGCGAGATGGTGTGTCGGGACTCCAAAATCCTTTTCCCAACCATATAGGCCCGTGCGTCATTGATCGCATCGACAGCCAGAAGGCAATCCCCCCGATAGTACCAAATCGACCGCGATCCCTCTTCGCCTGTGCGCTCCACAACTCGATCGTAGCCGGCGTTCAAGCCCGCAATCTGAAGCTTGAGGTCGTATTGATCTGACCAGAACCAGGGTTTCGCCTCATAAGCCTGCGTCGTCCCGAGAATGTTTCGGGCCACCACCTCTCCGTGGTGGATCGCGTGTCCCACGCTCTCAAGGCGGATGCGCCCGCCTTCATGCGGGAAAGATGCGCAATCGCCCACTGCCCAGATATGCTGGTCGGAAGTGCGGCCGTGAGCGTCGGTTCTTATGCCGTTTTCGATTACGAGGTCAGCCTCCTGCGCGAGCTGCGTTCTCGGCATGATGCCGATGCCCACGATGGCGAAATCAACTGCTAGCTCTGTGCCGTCAGACAGGACTGCGCCGGAAACGCGACCCGTCCCCACAAGGCGATCAAGTCCTGTATTTTCCCGAATGTCGACGCCGTTGGACAGATGAAGCTCGCGAAAGAAGTTGGACGTCTCCGCGGCTGCGACGCGCTGCAGGATCCTGGGCGCCGTTTCAATCAGGGTGACCTTGAGCCCGAGTTTGGCACCGACCGCCGCCGCCTCGAGTCCGATATAGCCCCCTCCGACGATCAGGAATTTCCGGTCAGGACGGAACTCAGCCGCCATCGCATCGACATCCGCGATGTTTCGGATCGTATAGACCCCCTGCAACAAGCCGCCCTGGGCCTCCGGCAACTGCCTCGCACTCGAGCCGGTCGCAATCACGAGATGCTCATAGTGGAAACTTTCAGCTCCAGCCCGCACAGTGCCACCTTCGCGAACAATCGCGGTAACATTCCTACCGACCTTGAGGTTTATGCCGTGATCTCCCCAGAATGACGTCGCACGAAGCGCCATCCTATCCAATCCGACCTGGCCGAGCAGATAGGCTTTCGACAAAGGAGGGCGTTGGTAAGGCGCGACGGGCTCGTCACCGATCAGGGTTATGGGACCTGCATAGCCGAGTTTGCGCGCTTCCGCTGCAAGCGATGCGCCTGCCTGCCCTGCACCAATGATAACAATGCCAGGCATATGACTTCCTTTGGGCTGTGAGTGGCGAGCCGCCCTTGCCGGCCAGCTTCAGGCCTGTCGTACCGGCAAATGCAGGATCAGGCCTTCAAGCGAGCCGTCGACTTTGATTTGGCAGGTCAGCCGCGAGCGGCTGAGGTCCGCCCCGTACGCAAATTCCAACATGTCCTCTTCCATCGGCTGCTTGGCAGGAAGCTTCGCTACCCAGCTGGGGTCGATATAAGCGTGACAGGTCGCGCAGGAGCAGCCGCCGCCGCAATCGGCCTCGATCCCGGGAATACCGTTGTCCCGGCCGCCCTCCATGACCGTCGCGCCTTGGGGCACGTCCACCACATGAGCTTGGCCACTGTATTCAACATAGGTAATTTTGACCATTTGCCCTCCTTCAGGCCGACGCGGCGAATACTTCCGGCGAAAGCCGCGGGGTGGCATCAATCTTGAACAGCGCCTTACCCTCACGACTGCCATACCTAAGGCCGCGCGGTCGGCACCTTATTTCATTTCTTGCGCATCTCTTTCATGCGCACGCGCGTGCGCGCCGTGGCTTCTTCCGAACCATCGTGAAAGGTCCCGAACCACTTGTCGCAAGGCACCTCGGGTTCGCCGTAGTTGCACTCGAAGTAGCGGTGGTGCAGTTGGTGAAAGAAGTCGCCTACCCTGAGCCCCGTGTCGCGGTCTTCGCCTAAGGTGACCGACTCGTATCCGGCATGAGAACTGACCGCCAAAAGCACCTTTTGCTGGAGCTGAAAAATGAAATGAATCGGGTGCGAGGCGAGTACCACGTGGATAAACACAGAACTCAAATAAGCAATGTGCTCGATCGGATGCATCGACATGCCGGACCACGGACCAACGTTCACGTTCCGATGATGCAGGGAATGCACATAGTTGTAGACCGGCTTCGAATGCAACAGCCGGTGTATCCAGTAGAAGTGGAACACGCCATAGAATGGCAGGAAAATAAACCAAAGCACAAACAAGACCGGATGAGCGGCGACGTCCAACATTGGCATGTAGCCGTTTGCGTAGGCCCAAAGGCCCAGGACTTCATAAGCTGTCCAGACGGTCACGCCGCTGGCGATCGACCAGAATACGTTATCCAAAAACTGGCTGCTGAATGTGAACAGCGCGTTTTTCTTGTGGAAGGGGCGAGCGTCGTACCGAAGGCGGTCGCCCTGCATTTTGAACGTGTAAAGGTAGAGGTGCATCCCGCCTGCGACGAGAATGATCAATATCAGATTGCGAAGATAAACTCCTGCAACCCAATCGAAGGCAAAAGTGCGTGCCGTCTGCAATGAGGGCGACAGGTAGAACCACGTCAGGAACGACACACTGACGACGATGAGACGGTCCGAAATCGGCAGCCAGGAATTCCAAAGGAGCCTTAGCCCCTCGGCTGGTCCACGCTTCAGGTTAAAGATCGAGCGGTCTTCCAGTGGGAGATCAGGCTGAAAGTTCCAGGTAGACTTGGCAGGCAGGGTGACCTCGGGCTTTGTCGCATCATGACCCATATCAGTATCCTTTGTGCTCCGCGCCCAAACCAGTTTTGCCAAGCCGATCCCGGAATGCTTCGAGCTCATGGGGTTTCATGGAGATCGAAACGTCCTTGTAGGGGAACGAGCCGTCGCGCACGGCCGCCTGAAACGCGGTTAGGGCCTCTCGGCGTTCGCGGTCAATTTGCTCCTGCAAACGCCGCACATTGCCGTATGCGTAAGCGTGGCGTGGCGCGTTCTCCGTTTCACCGCAGATATCCTCCGAAAACAGGAAGGTGACGTCTCCGCCAGATCCCGAGCCTATAGAGAACGTGATCAGGCTGGTTTGCTTGTTGATCTCCTCGAGGACTTCCTGAGGAACGAGCTCGACTTCTACGGCGAATGCGCCGGCCTTTTCCATAGCGCGGAACCTGTCGGCGAGCTTCAAAGCCTCGTCCGCGGTCGCGCATAGGCTCGCAACCCACCGATCCAGGTGCTGTAGGGCGGGACAAGCCCAACGTGCCCCATGACAGGGAAATCAAGGTCAGCCAGCATCTTGATCGTGTCCAGACTGCGGGTGGTGTAAAGTGCGTCTGCACCCTGATCCATTGCCCGCATGGCGCCTTCGAGCACATCACTCTCAGTCGGGTGGTCGGTCAGCATGAGTGCCGCTGTGACGAATGTATTGGGTGCGGCATCGCGCACCTCCTTCATCATTTGAACGCGCGTGATGATCGTATCGATGCCGGCGGCCGCGGCTCGCGCGGCTTGTTCGCCATTCGTCGCCGTCACCTCAGTTAACTGCTGCTTGCCTTTGTTCGCGCGCAAGTCTGCAACGGTCCAGTTGCGTTGGGCGGCACGGTGACCGAACGTGAAAATGTTGCGCAATCTAATGACCTTCTTATACGGCGGGTCGACTATCCAGATTGAGGAATATTGCCGTTGCTGACCTTGTTCAAATGAAATATGACGCCCCCTTGCATTCCCTCAGAGAATGCAAGACGGACTGGTCAAGCTAGCAGTCGACGGCGATGACCACCGTCTGGACCACCGGATTGGCGCGATGTTTGAATCCCTCACTGAGGGAGCGCATATCCACCAGCCCTAATTTAAGCTACTAACGTAAAGTCCTAACGGGACAAGAAACTACGCAAAAGGCGTGGCAAGTGAAGGAAATCCTGGGATGGCACCGCCGTACCGGCGAGTCAGCCACTCCTCGAATAGCTCGATCTGAAAATCAGGTGTCCGGTCGGCGGGCCAAGCTAAATAGTATACGTCCTCGGTTACCAAGAACTGCGGGAGTGGGGTTACCAAGCGTCGGGAATCTAACATGTTGCCGAGCTGTCGAAGCCAGCCCAAAGCCACGCCTTGGCCTGCCAGACAAGCTTGAATCGTATTGTAGTAGTTGTTGAACCCCATCGGTTGATGGTTTTTTGGGAGCTCCAACGCGAACTCTCGCAGCCATTGCCGCCAGCCCACCCAAGATGGATGCTGCGCTTGCATGTAAAGCAGCTCGCAATTCAATAGGCCACTCACGTCCCGCAACGGACCGTTCTTCTCTAGGAACTCTGGCGAGCAAACCGGGGTCAGAATATCAGGAAAGAGCGGACGGGTTGTGAGGCCGGGGAAATCTGGCTTCCCGAAGGTTAGAGCGAGATCAACCTGGCCTGTTGGCTCGATGCCCTGAGGGTCCCAAGTCACTAGGAATATCTCGCGCCCAGGAAAGCACTCCCGTAGCTCGGCCAGCCGGGGAAGAAGCATGAAGGCCCCATTTGCCGTCGACGTCGACAGGACGATCTGTCTCGAATGCTCCTGAATTAAGTCTTCGAGGGCGTCGATGATTTGAGAGGTGGCAAGCGAGTAGGCCTTCAGGAGCCGATGACCTGCGGAAGTCAAGGATATCTGTTTGTGGGCGCGGGCGAAAAGTGGTTGCCCAAGCCGGTTCTCAAGTTCCATCATTTGTTTGCTGACCGCGCTTTGTGACAAGCCGACCTCTTCACCCGCGAGTGTGAAGCTCATGTGTCGAGCGGCCGCTTCAAATGTAGGCAACAGCCGTTGAACATTCCGAAATAGCGCCTTGTTTCGCATTCCGACCCTCTCGCGGCCATCCGAGGTGCGATTTAATATAACTTGCGATAAGATCATCCTCCCCCTATAGACTTAGCTAGTGCCCGTCCACAAGCGGCAAGCTGCTGACTTTGTTGGAAGAATCACGATCATCTCCGCAGGTAAAGCCCGGCGGTTTCAGGTACACTTAGATCAAGCGACTGATTCTAAAGACAAACCCGCAACCGCCGGAGCCAACAATTCGTCAAGAACGCACCGTCCAGAGCAGTATACTCAGTCTTTTCGCCGGACACGAGATCGGCTGTGAACTGCAAGCGATGTCGCAATGGCTGGACGCCACCGCGACCTGCTCAAGTTAGCGGATGGGACTTGCGCCGGCATGGGGTCAAGGAACCGGCCGCTACGGACTGCCGGCGGAGGCCGTGCTGCGCTGCGCTTTGCTCAAGAAGTATCGCCAACTGAGCTATCAGGAGCTGGTCTTCGATCTGGAGGACTCCGCCTCGTTCCGCGCTTTGGCCGGCTGCGTGAGGCTGGAGCCCCGAAGAAGTCGGTTTTGCACAACACGATCAGCGCGCTTCGGGCTGAGACCTGGAAAGAAATCAATCGGACGCTGCATTTGAGCGCCCGTCGCATTGCCTCGAGGAAATGAATCAGTCTTCGCTCTCGGCAGGAAAGCTTGGTTGTTTGCAGGCTCCGATCGCGGCGCTGATCGGGCCGCCTTCATGGCGACGCTGATCAACACCGCCAAGCTAACGTCGACCCGCAAGCCTGGCTTGCGACACGTCGATCACACGGCTCGAGGACATGCTTCCCTGGAATTGGAGTCCTTGACGATCGCAGCAGCTAAAGCTGCCTGATCTGGGCGTTCCATTATTGAGCTCACTTGCAAACCGGATCGTTGAGGCCGTAAGACGGGATATCGCAACTCCGCTCTTTACACCCTCAATTATGTGGCCGAGATGCTCGAAGAGGATGAAGACTTTTTGCGCGATTGCTCGATCGAGATGTTCTCGGAAGACGGTTGCTTGAGCGCCTACGACGACTATCCCGCATCCGAATTAAGCGAACCTATCGCCGTCTTCACCGAAGAGGGCATCGACAACCTTCGGCAGATCGTCGACGAGCGCACCGCTGCGGACGACACACCGCCCAAACCTACCGCAGAAAACCGTCGCCCTAAATCATAGCCACCGCGGCCTTGGCCGAATGCTTACCCTTCAAGTTTGCGCCATCCTTGCGCAGCCGGTCCTGGTGCTCCATCTTCATCTTCCATGACCGAAAAAAGCATGCTGCGGATCGACGCTCGTCTCGCGCATCCATTTGCGCACCACGTTATCATGGAGATCCATGATCATGGCTCGCCCTGCGCAACAGGACACCTCGATCCTTCACCAACCTCACTCCTCATGCTTGAACTCGCGGTTGAACTTCCTTTCTCTGCATTTCCATGCTCCAGGTGCGTTGAACTACCTTGTCTCGTGCCCACGAATCTGGGAGAAGGCCCCATTTTATATTTCCGAGCTCTATTCTGATCATCACAAATCATTGTGCTTGTTGTTGTGCCCAATGGCGAACCATGCGCAAATGTATCTCTAATTGTGAGCGTAGAACGGAACTTGACCAGACGGACCGATTTGTCACGCCGCCTGCGCTCAGCCCGAACACAAATGTAACGATCGACCGCAGTGCAGTCCCAAAGACACCCGTTGGCCACTCTTCACTCTCCGGCCAAGCCGCCCGGATGACTCGGTCATAAATTCTCTTTCCCTCGCAATGCAGCGCGACGTTAAGTTTATAAAATCCTGAATCAGCGGCAATAAGCCCCCAGAAATTCACCCAAATTACACTATCCTCTACCTGAGACTTCGACGTCGGTATCGCCACGTCAAGAAGGGTGGCAAGATCTGTTACTCCTTGTTCCAGCAGATCTCCGATGTGGCGTTCCATGTTAAGAAGAGGGATGCGCAAGGCAGCTGCGATTATGTCCGTCTTTTTTTCGAAGTAATGCGTAATCATTCCCGTCGTTACTCCAGCCGTATTGGCAATATCGATCATCGTAACTGCGGAGATACCCTTCGCCGCTATCGCCTTACCCGCTGCTTTGGCGATACGAAGGCGGGTTAGCTCAACGTCAATGATTTTTGGCATAGCCCTTATACGGTCCAACCTGAGCTGCAATTTCAATATTGCAGGGCGCATTCATTTTCGAGCGAGTTCATGGACCACACGCAGCGCCAGCTCCTATCAAGAGGTGTGATTATTGCGACGGTCGGTTACGCTGCATATTCGATCATAAAGGTCTCCGAACGTCGCCGCCTCAATTATCTCGTGCAATTGCGGCGACCTCCAGACGTCGCTTTTCTCCAAATGAGCTTGAAGCTCGGCGGCGAGAAGGCTGTCTCCACCAACATCGAAAAAATTATCGTCCCAATCGATTTCTTTGGTGCCGATGATAGTCTTGATTTCGTCAAGGAATATTCTCCTCGGATCACCGTTGAACGACATGTTGTCCTTCGCAGTTTCGACTTCTTCCGGCAGAGATGTTTTCTCTTCTTCTGGATTTTCGTTGGGCGTCGTGAACACTTCCCCTCTGTGCCGCTCTTGCTCCCCGGGTTGCCCCGGAAGGGTCGAGCCCGCAGGCTGATCATCCGGCCAGCATCGGTGACCGTCGAATGAGTACGTTGGAAGGGGAACGCGACGGCGACTACCGAACGGTTCCAATTGAACACTGGCCCGCTTCCAATCGACCGCAACGCCTACGGCCCAGAGGGTCCCAAGGCATTCCAGAACGAAATGGCGGTCGGTTTCTTGATCCTTCCCGTCGCGCGCAGCTGGGACAATCGCTGGGATTCTGGTCTTACGACCCGCTGGATTGATCGCGCCATGTGCGAAACGCGCCAGATTGCGCGAGGGGCCAAGGTCAACGAGCGCAGTTACACCAGCCGCTGCCATGGCCTCGAGAGAGCGATCAAATCGGACAATCTCAGTTGCATGCCTACTCCAGTGGCTATCCGGTAAGGGCACTTTCGGCTGATGCAGAGATCCTGAATTCAGAGCGATGGCGACATTCGGCAGACCCTTTTCGAGGATGCCGACCCGCGCGTCGATGACATCAGTCGCTGGTTTCATTAGCGGAGAATGGCTGGGCACCCCAGCTGTATTAAGGAGGTGGCTGGGAATCTCTAGCTGTTCGAGCCTCCCCTGAAGCCTTTCCAGAAGTTCCCGCTTGCCGGTGAACACGACATCGGTATTTGCGTTCACGAGCCCGACGCTGCCCTCACCAGCTTCAGCTCGATCACGCCAAACGTCCCCTGAGAGAATACGTTCAGCCTCGTCGCGGTCGCATCTGGCCGCAAGCATAGCGCCGTCGCTACCAAGGTTCGCCATCGCGCGGCTACGAACGAGTGTCAGCCGAATAGCATCTTCAAGTTTCAGTATGCCCGCTAGCGTGGCCACGACGTAATCGCTCATGCTGTGCCCGACCAGATAATCGGGACGCACTCCACACAGTTCCAGCAACCGCGCCATGGCGTATTGTACGGTGAAGATCATGATATTGATTTCTTCGAAGGAAGCGGTCGCGTATCCTTCGTCTTCTCCAAACATGACCGTTTCCAGGTCACGACCCAGGACCGGGCGACTAGCGGCCGCACAAGTCAGGAAAGCATTGCGGAAGTCGGGCACCTGATCAAAAAGTTCCTTGAGCATTCGCCGGTGCTGCACACCGCAGCCGGGCAGCATGAACCCGACCGAGGGCGAGGAACGGATCCGATCAGCCGCACGATCCCCCTCTTCCTCTAACTTGGCGATGGCCATGTCCAAGTTGCGCGCCACAACGACTGTTCGATACTCGAATTGGCATCTCGCCACGCGTAGCGTGTGGGCGACGTCACCGAGATCGATCTCGCGATTGCGCCGCAGGAACACGGCTAGATTCCGGCAGGCCCGGCTTAGCGCCGAGGAGGTCTTGGCAGATAGGCAAAGGGCGTGAGATCCCCGGGCAACCGATCCGGGCCAAGCCCTTGCCTTGTCGCTGTTCCATTCCTGCAGCACAACATGGCAGTTGGTTCCGCCGACACCGAGGCCAGTGACTCCTGCAGTTCGAAGGCGTCCCTGCGGACGTGGCCAAGGTCTGAGCTGCTCATTGACGAAGAAGTGTGTGTCTTTCAGACCCAGATCTTCGTTCAGCCGGTTGATGTTGATGGTGGGGGGGATTACCCCGTGCTGAAGGGTGAGTACTGTCTTGATAAAGCTCGCAACCCCGGCGGCGAAATTGGCATGGCCGATGTTCGGTTTAATTGACCCGAGAGCACAGGCATTGCCCGTTTCCTCTTGCCCCGCGAAAGCCTCCGCCAAAGCCCGGACCTCGATCGGGTCGCCGACCTTGGTGCCGGTCCCATGAGTTTCGATGTATTCCACGTCTTCGGTGCCGAGTGCCGCGGAGGCAAGTGCTTGGCGCACAACATCGGCCTGGCCTCGCGCGCTCGGCGCCGAGAACGACGATTTGACACGGCCATCGTTGTTAATGGCACATCCTTTTACCACTGCGTGGATCGGGTCGTTTCCCGCAAGCGCATCTTCGAGGCGCTTGAGAACGACGACTCCTACTCCGTCTCCGAGCACCGTGCCACTGGCATCGGCATCAAAGGCTCGGCACACGCCGTCCGAAGAATTGATGAAGTCCCGGACATACTGATACCCCGCTTGAGGGAAGGTGATACTCGAGCCGCCTGCCAGCGCCATGTCGCAATAGCCGGCCGCGAGCGACTGAACGGCGACCGCGATCGCCACTAGCCCAGTTGAGCATGAGGTTTGCACCGCGATGCTTGGGCCGTTGAGGTTCAGCATGTAGGACACCCGCGAGGCAAGGTAGTCCTTGTCGTTGCCGAGATCCGTCAGAAAAGCGAGCGGAGCGTTAGTGGGATCCATAAGGCCGCCGCCCTTCAAATGGTGCAGTAGATAGAGAGGGAAGGACGAACCTGCAAACACGCCCGTCCGCCCCTCATGCTGGGTGGGTGCATACCCGGCCGACTCGAGCGCCTTCCAGCAGCATTCGAGAAACAGGCGATGCTGCGGGTCCATTAGCGTTGCCTCACGCCTCGAGAGACCCCAAAACTCCGGATCGAAAAGGTCCACATTGTTCAGGTGGGCACCCACGCGCACATAATCGGAGCGCTTCAGGACAACGTCCGGAATGCCCCGGGCCTTGAGCTCCTGCGCAGAGAGCGGGGCGACCGAGCACACCCCTTCGCAGAGGTTTTCCCAGAGATCATCGACGGTCTCCGCGCCGGGGAATCGCGCGGACATACCAATCACCGCAATGTCCATCCCGGGGCCGCGTCGCCCGTTGAACGCCTTAATATGCGCCCCGCCCGCCGAGACTGGCGGTGTTTTGGGAAGCTTCTGGGTTTGGAGATGTCCCTGCTCGCTGCGGCGCTGGTGGAGAAGAGCCGCGAGTTTTTCGAAAGTCGGATTGAGGAAGACCTCCACTACGCGGAGATCCACCTTCAGGCTCTTACGAAGCTGTGTGCAGAGACGTGCAGCCAGGAGGGAGTGTCCGCCGCGGTCGAAAAAGTTATCGGCCGGATCGGCAGCCTCAGCCTGAAGGAGGTCGCGCCAAGCTGCGCGAAGTTCCGATTCGACCTCGTCGGCACTTGTCACTGGAGTGCAAGCCTCTTCTGCGAGGTCGCGGAGGCGCGACCGATCAAGTTTCCCATTGGCCGCAATGGGCAATTCCGTCACCGCGATGAAGTCTGACGGCATTGCGTAGTGCGGCAGCTCAGACTTCAAATGCGCCCGCAAAGCAGCCTCCCACCCCTTGCGCCCGTTCCGCAAGACTACATAGGCGATTAGTCGATCAGGCTGGCCGGTCGTCGGATCGAGCTCCGGCAATACAGCGGCAGAGCAGATCCCGGAGTACCGAAGCAACGCAGCTTCCACAGCCCCGGGCACGACGCTATAACCTCGGATTTTCACCATGAAAGCGCAGCGCCCGATAATCTCCAACTGGCCGCCGGGCAGCATGCGGCCAAGATCGCCGGTGCGGAACATCGTGCCATCAGCGCGGAACGGGTCTGGAAGGAACCTTTCCCGTGTCATCTCCGGGCTGTTGAGATATCCATGACTTACTGCATCTCCGCCAACGAAGATCTCGCCCAAGAAGCCCAGTGGTACGGGGTCGCGCTGCTCCCCGAGGACATAGACACTGGCATTGTGCTGAGGTGGACCGACTGGCACGACCGTTTGTGTTGTCGTAGGATCGATCTCGCTCAAGTCAATATGCGTGACATCATGTGTCTCTGCTACGCTGTAGTGATTGATAATTTTGACGTTCGGCAACACATCCTTCACACGAGCAAGCAGCGCTGTTGTCACCACCTCGCCTGATAGGTAAATCAATCGGAGATCCGGAAGGCAGAAGGGGACGTCGAGGACGCCGCTGCCAACAAGCACATCCAGCAGTGAAGGGGTTAATAGTGTTCTGGAAATTCGATTGCGTTCCAAGTATTCGACCAACTGATGCGGATCGTAGATAACGTCGTCAGGTATGAGATAGGCAGGAATTCCGGCAAGGATCGGCCGCATTATTTCCCAGACCAAGAAG
This sequence comes from Mesorhizobium sp. M0208, assembly GCF_040322015.1. Classification (NCBI taxonomy): domain Bacteria; kingdom Pseudomonadati; phylum Pseudomonadota; class Alphaproteobacteria; order Hyphomicrobiales; family Phyllobacteriaceae; genus Mesorhizobium; species Mesorhizobium sp. M0208. Next base: position 14,180 of record NZ_JAMYSP010000066.1, read on the forward strand.
ATATTAATGGCCTCGCGCTCATCAGGGGCGTACGGCAGCGCGTCATAGCGCCACTGGTAAGAGCATACAGCGCTTCGATGGGGACAGACGATCCCTTTCGGCTCACCAGTCGTGCCAGACGAAAATACAATCTGGGCCGGCGCATCGAGATCCACCGCTTCGGGATTGGCCGGACTGGCCCTGCCGAGTTGCGCTTCCCAACCTTCGTCGAGCGACAGCGCGAGGCCCGACCAGTCAGGCGGAAGGCTAGCTGCGAAACGGTTGTTGGTGAGAACGATTTCAACACATGCCTTTTCAAGCATCCGCTTTAGCGCCGCAACGGGCTGAGCTTTGTCAAGAACGACGTAGGCCGCCCCTGTCTTCAGAATACCGAACAGCGCGATGGCGTATTCAGGTGAAGTATCCATTAGGATCCCGACGCGCGAACCTCGGCTCTGACCGTGTTCAAGGAGGTGTCTAGATAGGATCTCGCTCAGGTCGTCGAGCTCGCGGTACGTCAAGAGCCCATTCTGGGAGACAACGGCAGGGGCGTCTGGATTGAGGGCCGCTTGTTTACGGAATTGGTCATGCAGTGGTAGTTCGGGATAAGGGAGGGCCTCGCCAATTCGAATGGAGGCTGGGAGTTGTTGCTTTACTTCCCCAACCTCACGCAGGAGGGCAGACACCACTTCCGCCGTCATGGAATGGGTGTAAAAGTGGTCGCTATCAAACATAATCCGGGCGAAGCGCGACGTCGTAAGCCGACGCCATTCGTCTAGGTCGTTGGCAGTGATCGTTTCGTCTTGAACGCCCCCCATTGCGGTGATTGCCGCATCGAGAGGCGTTGGCAACTTCCGGTCGTAGGTCTCCGCAAGTTCGAAGTCGGCTCGCATTGGAGGTAAGATGAACTTATGAAGGAGTTCCGGATTTGCCAGCGCCTCCTTGGGAACCAAACCAAGGCTCCGGACCACATCGGTTAACTTGTCATCCGCATAACTATACATGGGCGGCTCATCCGCCGGCACATCCGCCGACGGGTGAGCTGACACGACAACATGGAAGGGGGATGGCCGACCGGCCTTCTCCAGGGAGCGGGCGATCTCGTAAGCCACGAGGGCACCTACGCTATGACCGAAGAAGACAAAAGGTCGGTCGCTGTATCTGCGGAGCGCCTCAGTGACCATGGGTACTAGTACGTCCATGCTGCGGATGACGGCCTCCGCTGACCGTTTGCCGCGCCCGGGAAGATCCAGGCAAATAACATCAACCTCGTCGGGGAGATAGTCCGACCAAGTACGGAACGATTGGACGCTACCGCCCCCATGAGGGAAGCAAATTATCCGATAAGACGCATCAAGTGAACTTTTTAGGACACTCAGCAACGACTTGGATCCATCAAGAAATTTCGTCATTTCTCTAACTACTCCACTGACAATTCTGCTTGAATAACCGTGGCTATCCGGACATTATTAACTTAATATCGGCTATCTATCCGGCATATTTGGTTTCCAGAGACTTAGAAAATCAGTAATGGGCACCCTCCTCCGCGATGTGTAACTTCCATCGTTTAGACAGTGCACCGCCACAACGATGCGGCATTCTGCAGACGCACCTCATCTCCAAAGTATGTGGCCTCGGCATACCTCTTGCGAGTGCCTGTGATAACGAAACCGTTCGAGCGCGTGACGCTAGCCAGTTCGCGCAGTCCGGCGGGTCGGACATGCCCGAGCGTGAAAACTCCGCAGCAGACTGTAATGTCGTAACTCGTACTCGAGTAATTGGAGAGCGGCCGGCTGAGGTCGACATCGCCTTTGACATGGTGGTAAACGCGAGTTTGCCCAGCCTTCTCGGCCATCTATCTGAGCGGTCGAATCCATCGAGCAACAGAAACCCGCGGCGCTTCATCTGCCCACCGACGAGGCCGGTTCCACACCCAGCGTCTTTGATTTCCGTAGCTGTACGGTCCTTGACCAAACACGTCGCCTGCAGGGCGCTTGCGAGTTCTGCAAGGACCGTCGGCCTGCAATACTCCGCGCGGCAGACATCCAAATCATAGGACCTGGCCCACCCCCGATGAAAGTTTGCCAAACCAGCGGCGTCGCCGTCGAGGGCACGGGCAACCTTGATGCGCCCTAAGGCGGCCTGCCTCAATGCGGTCTGTCGATCCGCGATGCTCATGACACTTCCTTTGTTTAGTCGCCAAGCTGGATTAAACTTCAGTCCCCAAAGTGGACTAAACTTATCGACAGCGAATATAGCGGACACACGACTGCATGGAAGAAAACATTTATAAACTTTAAGTTAAGGTCTTTTAAGTAGATGTTATGATGATAAAATTTTATCACAATTCAGATTCATCCATTTCGGCTGTTGACTTCGCAGTCAAGGCAATTCAAGCCATTTTCAAAATATTCTGATCCTCGCACCAGCCGGCCGCACGTATGCCGGGATCCTCGTTGAGGAACCCAGGCAGCGGCGACTTGCACCAATGTTCGGCGACGATCACGCCTCATCTGTCGCCGCCTGCAGATTGTTCTTGTTCGGGGCCGGAAATGGTGTGATCGACCAACCGATCAAGTCGACGGCGCGCTGAAGTATCGCCTCGGTCCGAGCAAGTCTGGATGAAGCGGCGATGACATGTCCGATCCAGTCTCCGTCGTCGCCCTTCCTGACGATCGGCGTCTTGGGTTCAACATTCAACTTGACCTCAGCAACACCTGGTACAGCAGCCGCCTCACTGTCGCCGTCGATCCAATCAACGATGCCATCGCGATCAGGAATCAGGAACCGCGCGGCCGCAGTCTGCGAATGCCTTTTGCGCAGATTCCATTCCTCGCCAAAGACAAGCTTGATGTGCTCGGTGACGAGATCGATACCGTAAGCCAACTGAACCAGTTGAGGAGCGATACCTCCCGCAAGGCGCGGATTGACTTCAATGACGACTGGGCCACGCTTTGTCCACCGGAATTCAATATTCGTTGGCCCCCAGCCAAGGCCGAGAGCTCGCAAACAGCTCAGCGAAATATCGGCGATACGCTTGTGCTCATCATCCCTTAGCAGGGCCGGATAAGTGCATTCGCGAATGACGAAATGCGGGAGGGGGCCAAAGTCAGCGGCGCAAACCCCGATGACTTCATTCGCCATTACGTCGGTCCAATAATAGGGGCCTTGTGCGAACTCTTCAACCAGTATCCTCGGCTCGGACCGCCATATGTGCTTCCCGCCCAACAGATAGGTCGTATGTTCGGCCAACTCGTCGACGTCGCAGCACAATCGAACCCCGTAGCTGCCGTTGCCTACGGCTGGCTTAAGAATCACCGGGAAGCCGATCTCCGCCGCAGCGCTTTCTACATCTGTCGCATTCGCTGCCGAGCGATAAGCAGGTATTGGAACGCCCGCCTCCGCGAGGAGCTGACGTTGAGTGAATTTGTCACAGC